>JADFQR010000046.1 GCA_022561735.1 Chloroflexota bacterium
ACTCAAACTCAAATAGCGCGTTTACAAAAGGGGTTTTTCGATTATAGTCGTGGAAGAAAGCTCTGGGCGAGACGCCGCTTTACATTTCTCGAATAATAGCTCATAGGGCGGGTGATTCTAAGAAAGTATTTGCGCATAAATCCAACCTGTTGTGAAAAGGCTGGGGTATCAGCTTTGAGTACATCTTCAGGGCCAGGCTGGATTCCACCTCCTGAATCTGGCGGTGGCAAATCGATTTCATCAGGTAATAAGTTCAGCTCTGGTTCAGGTTCATCATCGCCGGAAAATAAATTTGAGAAAAAATCACCTACTCTTTGCCAAAAAGACCTTTCGGGATCAGGCGGGCTTGGAACTGGAGGTTCGGGAGGAAATGATTCGCTATCAAGAGGATTAGTTAGTCCCGATTGGGGCATGCCTGAAAAAGTATCCAGAGGCCCTTCCAGGTTTTTCGGCTCAGGCTCTCTAGTAAAAAAATCTTTCAAAAACTTTTTAACCTTTCCCCAAAATGACAGCTTTTCTGGCGGTGCCGGTACGTCCAATGCTATTTGATCGACCGTCCACACCGGAGGCACGTATTTGCCGGCATAGAAGGAAAGAGACAAAGCGATGAGGATGGCCCAGACCCCCGGCGACTTTAACAAATTCATTTCGCAGAGACTAAACCGGTATTACCGGCGGTTTTAGGGTAAATAAATTCCATAGTATTTACATTAATGTCTCATCCATTTTCCAGGTGTAACGTCTGGAACTATCTCGCCATCCCGAAGCACCTCGGCGCCGTTGACGATCACATATTTAACTCCCGCGGAGTAACGGTAAGGGTGCAGATAGGTCGCCCGTTCAATGATAGTTTCAAAGTCAAAGACTGTAATGTCGGCGTCGGCTCCAACCTGTAAGCGTCCTTTTTTCTTCATGGCCGGAACAGATTGTTCCAACCTTTGTGCCGGAAGCAAGGTGATTTTTCTGAGTCCGTCCATCAAACTGACGATTTCGCGTTCACGGACGTAACGGCCCAGAAATCGCGCGAAGGTTACGGTGCCGCGAGGGTGCCCCGTCTCATGTTCGTGTCCATCCTTACTCCACATACCACCGCTGTCGCTGCTGATCGATGACTTCCTGGACTGCGAGGCTCATGGTCCCGGGGAAAATGTTACCCTTGTAGCGGGCATGCAGGTGGCAGGACACGTTGTTCTTGGCGGCAGTCTCGAATAACGCAAAAATCTCCTCGTAGGAAGCCCCCGGGACATAATTAATGCCGAAACCGATGCCCACGGCTCCCTCCTTGATCGCCCGGTCGGCCAGATTCTTCATAGTCTCAATCTGCTTTGGCGAGGCCGGTTTATACCTGTCGGCAGCTCCGCTTTTGGTGCGCAACAGACGATCCCTGACGGCAGCGCCGTAGTTTACCAAAGCGCCCGAAGCCTCAAATCGACGCGCATAGCCCTCGACATCCAGAACATTGCCATGCATGGCGAAGCATGTAGTAACGCCGTCGGTGATGCCACTCTTTTCTGGTCGGGCGGTTTTCACCAGAGGATGGCCCTTGAGTCGTTCCCTCACCATGGCCCTCAGTGCTCCCGTGCCGCCGCCGTGGATGACTCGTATGGCCGAAAGTCCCCCTAGCACAGCCTGGTCCAGGAACACTTCCAACCGCCCCTCAGCCTCTTCTACCCGGAGACCTATAATATCCAGCTCGGTGCTTGTGGGGCCCGAAGGTGCTCTGGAGACGGTCACACCTTCGGGCAATCGCAACGGCGGGGCCTGGGCCTTCTTTTCCAACTGGTAGGAGGGCAGCCGGGCCCTTATGGAGCCCAAGAGAATCTCTATGGCGTTGCTATTGTCTGGAGGCGACAGTACCTCAACGGGATTGGGAATTCCCCGAACGTATACGTAATCTCCGGGCTTTAGCTCACCGATCCAACCACTTGCGGCGCTCTGGGGCGGCTGCCAGAGAGCGGACCGTAGCTCGTTGCGCACCCGGGCTACATCGGCCCGCTGGTCCTTTAGCTGGGGTCGAGTCTCAGGTCGGGTCAGGGCTCGTTCCGCTCGTTGGAGCCTCTTCCACAGCTCATCCGCCTGGACCTGGAGCTGGCGACGGGCCTCCTCCAGGATAAGGTTTTTTTGCTCCTCCAACTCCCTCAGTTTCTCTTCCAGGTCCTGTCGCGTCTCCTGGACCTGGGCCAGTTCCTCCTGGGCGGCTTTGCGCTGCTGCTCCGCCAGATACCGCTCCTCCTCCAGTTGTCGCAAGAGCTCCTCAGCCTGGCGATGTTCGGCAGATAGTAGAGAGTGGGCCCGTTCTAAGGTTTGAGGGTCGATTCCCATGCGGCCGGCGATGGTGAGGGCGTAGCTTCTGCCGGGGAGGCCTACGGTGAGCCTGTAGGTGGGTGCCAGGGTTCTGGGGTCCAGCTCCACGCTGGCGTTGGTCATGCCGGGCTGGTCCTGGACGTAGGCGGCCACGATATCGGCAGCGCCCACCCTGACACGGCCCGCCGCGGATTCGCTCCCGGGCTCGGTGACCGTACCGTCAAGCAGGTTCTCGATGGCGTCATCCTGGACGATGCCGTCTACGGCCGGGTCCAGCAGGACACGGGATGGCCGACCGGATGCCACCGGTTTCCCGTCGGAAATCACGAGCGCGTCGTCCGCCAGCGCCAGCACTTCGGAGATCGAATGCGATACGTAAACCATCGGGATATGGAGGTCCTTGTGGATACGTCGCAGGTAACTCAGGACCACGCCGCGCAAACGTGCGTCCAGTGACGCCATCGGCTCGTCAAGCAGCAGTAACCCGGGAGACATCGCCAGGGCCCGGGCCAGTGCGACGCGTTGTTTTTCTCCGCCCGATAGTGACGACGGAGAGCGGTCCATGAGCGGGCCGAGACGGAGTAGCTCTACCACGTGATCCACGTCCACCCGCCGGTCGCTTTCAGGTGTGCGGCGCCAGCCGTACCGTATGTTTCCGGCGACGCTCAAATGTGGGAATAAAGCGCCGTCCTGAAACACCAGTCCGATCCGTCGCCGTTCCGGCGGCACAAACGTTTTCGTGCTGCCCCGGTAAAGGTCTCGGCCGTTCAGAACGATCTCCCCGCTGTCAGGCCGGAACAGCCCTGCGAGGCAGTTCAGCAACGTCGTCTTGCCGCTGCCGGAGGGGCCGAAGAGGGCGGTTATCCCGGGGCCGAAATTACCGTCCACTTCCAGAACAAATCGCCCCTGTGTTCGTGTAAACGAGAACTGCAGGACGCCGTTCTTGTCTGGCCGGTTGTTTCCGGGCTCCGCAACGGTGTTTAGCACGTGTTAAGCGCCGAATCCGGCCCGATGCCTGCGGCCGGCCAGGCCGCCGCGGCGGAGCAGGTAATCGTGGACGACGAGGGTTGCGATGGCCAGGCCGATCGATACCAGCACCAGGCGCACGGCGGCCTCGTCATCGCCAGCCTGGATGCGTGTGAATATGCCCAGCGGCAGCGTCTGCGTCCGGCCCGGGATGTTTCCGGCGACGACGATAGTCGCCCCGAACTCGGAAAGCGCTCGTACGAAGCCGATCAACGCCCCGGCCATCAACCCCCGGTAGGCGAGGGGAACAGTGATGGTCAGGAGCACGCGCCACGGTCCTGCCCCCAGGCTTCGCGCCGCCAGCTCGAGACGAGGGTCCACCCCTTCAAGGGCCACGATAAAGGTCCGCACTATGAGCGGAAACGCGACTATCGCTGACGCCAGCGAAGCTGCGTACGCAGTGAAAACAAGGCCATTGCCGAACAGCCCGCCGAACGGCCCCCGGCCACCGAGCAGGATCAACAAGCCGTAGCCGATGACCACCGGCGGAAGCGCCAGCGGCAGCGACACAATCGCCTCGATCAAGAACCGGCCGCGGACCCGTTTGCGCACCAGTATCCACGCCAGCCCAAACCCGATCGGGAGCGCCAGCATCATCGCCAGGGCCGCAACCCGCAGCGAAAGCATGACGATAGAAAGGTCAGACGACATCAGCCGTAAGTCTATCGCCGGTCAGGTCGGCGATCTGCGATGGGCATCGCATTGTGTTTGTCGAGCGGCGCGCCACAGGTTCCCGGGCTTCGAGGTTGCACCAGAACTATCCGCATCCAGCGGTGCCCGGTCGGCGCGTGCAGTGCGAGAGACCCCACCGGAGATAACAAGAGGCCCCGCAGGATAAGGTGCAGGCACGCCTGCCCCGCCAGGATAAGGTGCGGGCACGCCTGCCCCGCCGGGATAAGGTGCAGGCACGCCTGCCCCCGCCAGGATAAGGTGCAGGCACGCCTGCCCCCGCCGGGAGAAGGCGCGGGCGCGCCTGCCTTCACTTGCCGACCGGTACGAAACCGTGCCGCCTGAACACGGCGCTACCCTCGTCCGACGTCAGGAAATCAAGGAATAGCCGGGCTGACCCGGCTCCGCCTGCACCGTTAACCACCGCCGCCGGGTAGATGATCGGGTCGTGCAACGCCTCCGGGACCACCAGCGCCACTTCCACTCCGGCCACCCGCGCCGCGTCCGTCGCGTAAACCAGCCCGAACCGTACGCTGCCCGTGTCGACGGCCCCGACGGCGGCCCGCACGTCAAGCGTTGGAACCACGCGTGATTCGATCTCGTCCCACACCCCGGACGCTTCAAGCGCTTGCTTTGCGTACAGCCCCGCCGGCGCGAGCAGCGGATCGGCCAGCGCAATTCGCCCGGAGCCGATCGGCAACTCGCCCAGATCGGCCAGCGCGGGTGCGCCGCGTTTGCCGATCACCACGAGCCGATTGCGCAGAAGGTCGATACGGCTGCCGGGCAGGAGATCGCCGGATTGTTCCATCCGGTCCATGGGTTCGGTCCCGGCGAAGATCAGTGCGTCAGCCGGCGCGCCAAGCTGCACCTGCCGTGCGAGCGCGTTTGAACCGCCGAAACTGAACGCCACCTCGACGCCGGAACGTGACTCGAACGCCTCTCCCGCTTCAACCAGCGCGTCGGTCAGAGATGCCGCCGCTGCGACCAGGATCGATTCGTTTTCTCCGCCGCCGCCGCATCCGATAACCAGGACGCCGAGAGCGGCCAGTGACCAGGCTCCGATTCGTCGTCTCAAAGACCGGTTCCCTGCGCGACGCTCAACGCCATCATGTGAAGAGCCGGACATTTGACGAAACGAGTCCAATAACAACCCCCTCCGGGGAGAATCGTGAATTGAACGTCCAATCACGATGCGGCATGGTAGAATCGGCACGTTCGAGAAGGCGGTCCGGCAATCGGCAAGTCGATCGAGGGACGACTCGATGTCGCGAACCGTATCCCCCCTCAGGAGGGACCCCTTGGCCCAGACAGCTCCCGAGACAAATCAGGGTTATTCGTTCTCCAAGTTTGCCAGCCTGGACTTCTACACGGAAGTAAACACCGCCACGCTGGACCTTGCCGAGATCGGCAAGCACCACCGGATCGTTGACCTCAGTTGTGGCAACGGCGGCATTACCAAGCAGATCCTTGAGAGGCTGGACGACGCGAAGCACACCGTCATCTACGCCATCGATCACTCTGCGTCAGCGCTGCGCGACGCAAAAGAGAATATCGGTGAACGCACTGATGCCGCCGTCAAGTACATCCAGGGCGAGGTCCAGAACCTGTCCGATCTGCTCGGCGAGAAGGTTGACTCGGTTGTCTACTTCAACGCCATCCATTACGTGCAGGACAAGGCTGGCCTGCTGAAGCAGATCCGGGAAGCGATCAAGCCGGGCGGGACCTTCGTCTTCAACAGTTCCTTCTTCAAGGGCGCGCACCCGCCGGAGACCGACGCGTTCGCCCGTAAGTGGATGATGAAATCGCTCCGCATGCTGAAGCGCGAGCACGGGCTGCGGGCGGTCCGGTCCGATAAGACCGAGGCGCGGCAGCAACTGACCCCGGACGAGTACTACGACCTTCTCCGCGAGGAAGGGTTCGAGATCGCCGCAGAGGAGATCCACCGGATAGAGGTCCCGATAGACGGCTGGTATGACATCAGCGGGTTCCAGGACTTTATCGAGGGCGTGATGCCCGGCGTCCCGCTGGACATCGCACGGGAATGTCTTCAGAAAGCCTGCAAGGACACCTGGGACGAGATGGGGCTGGACACGGTTCCGCGCAACTGGATGATGGTCGTCGCCTCCCGGGCGTAAACCGGGCCGAACGATTCGCTTGAATAACGCCCCGGTTGATCGCCGGGGCGTTCTCGCGTTCAAAAGCGGCCCCGGTCCCCGGAATCTGTCTGGGAAGCCGCATTCCGGGGCGATTACACGCTCGGGGTTTCACCCTCACCCGCGCCATCTCGCGCCGGGAGAAGGAAAACCCTGGGACAGACCGCACGGGAGAAGACCAGGTCCGCAGCACGCGTACAGTGATGTATCGGCCGCCGGACATGGACACGCCGCAGCGCCACGTCTTTACCGGTCCAGGTACTCGTCCAGCCGCATCACGTTGTAGGCCTGATCGCCGCGCGACAGGCTCTCAACTGCGGCCCGTGCTGTATCGATAGATGTGAATATCGGCACGCGCCTCTCCACCGCCGCCCTGCGGATATGGAAACCATCCTGCAGGATCGACCGATCACCGGTCACCGTGTTCACCACGGCGCCGACCGACCCGTCCTCGATGATGTCGACCACGTTCGGATGGCCCTCGGAAAGCCGTTTCTCGATCGTCTCTACGGGTATCCCGGCTGAGCGTATTAGCTCTGCCGTGCCGGCGGTTGCGATCAGGGGGTGACCGCTTTCGGCCAGGGAGCGAACAAACGGCAGGGCTGTTGCCTTGTCGTTGTCAGCGATGCTCAGCAGGACCCGCGCCCCCTCGGGGATCGCCATCCCCCCGGCGATCAACGCCTTGGTCACAGCGCCGCGGTACTCGGTATCGATACCCATCACCTCTCCGGTGGACTTCATTTCCGGACCCAGGAAGGTATCCACTCCGGCCAGCTTTGACATCGAGAACACAGGCGCCTTCACCGCCACCAGGTTCCGCCGCGGAGCCAGTCCCGGTTTGTAACCCTGCTCCTTGATGGACTGGCCGAGCATCACGTTGACGCCGATCTCGATCATTGGAACCCGGGTCACCTTTGATATGAACGGAATCGTCCGGCTGGATCGCGGGTTTACCTCGATGATGTAAATATCGGACTCGCCGCCGCTCCCGCCCTTTTCGCCGAGCGAACGGTAAGGACCGCCGCCGGTGATTACGAACTGGATGTTCATCAACCCGCGAATGCCCAGCGCCACGCCGATCCGTCGCGTGTAGTCGACGATCGTGTCTACCTCGGACTCGGTCAGGCTGAGCGCCGGGTACACGGCCATCGAATCTCCGGAATGTACGCCGGCGCGCTCGATATGCTGCATGACGCCGGGGATCAGGACATCCTCACCGTCGCAGACGGCGTCCACCTCCACCTCTATCCCTTCAAGGTATCGGTCGACAAGGATCGCCTGTCCCGGCGTCGCGCCGATGATGGCCAGGTTGTTGAAGTAACGCAGCAGCTCCGTAGCGTTCTGGATGATCTCCATCGCCCGTCCGCCGAGGACGTAGCTGGGCCGCACGAGCACCGGGTAGCCGATGTTGTCTGCGATCTGCAGCGCGTCCTCGGCCGTGATCGCCGTCCCGCCCGGCGGCAGCGGGATGCCAACCTCCGCCGCAAGGTCCTCAAACCGCCCGCGGTCAGACGCCTGGTCGATAGATGAGGCGGACGATCCCAGTATCGGCATGCCCGCGACGGCCAGCGCCTGGGACAGGTTGATCGCTGTCTGGCCGCCAAACTGGACGATGGTGGGAGTCAGACCTTCTCCGGCGCCGGCCTCGCCCTCAACGCCGTCCTGGGACAAAGCAAACCCGGACTCGTTCTCGATGATGTCGCGCACCGACTCATCGTCCAGCGGCTCGAAATACAACCGGTCGGAGGTATCGAAGTCGGTCGAGACCGTCTCCGGGTTTGAGTTCACCATCACGGCCCCGAGCCCGCTCCGTTGTAGCGCCCATGCCGCGTGGACCGAGCAGTAGTCGAACTCGATCCCCTGGCCGATTCGTATCGGCCCGCTGCCGAGCACGATCGCCTTTTTGCCCTTCAACGGAAGCGCCTCGTTCTCCTCCTCGTAAGTCGAGTAAAAG
>JADFQR010000307.1 GCA_022561735.1 Chloroflexota bacterium
AGGGAGACTGGGTTCCCGAACGCGCCCGCGGAATGCAGACATTTGAGATCCTCGGCAAGACCGTGGGCATCATCGGGGCCGGTTATATCGGTTCCACCGTCATGAAGCTGCTGCAGGGGTTTGACTGCACGATTTTGTACCATGACGTTCTGGAGAAGCCCGAGCTAGAAGAGAAATATGGCGCCAAACGCGCGTCTCTTGACGAAATTCTCTCGGAGGCGGACATCGTCACGGTCCACGTGCCGCTCCTGGACTCCACCCGCCACTTCATCGGCCGGCGGGAGCTGGCCCTGATGAAGCCGTCCGCAATCCTGATCAACACGAGCCGCGGGCCGACGGTAGACCAGGCGGCGCTGCTGGAAGCGTTGAAAGAACACAAGATCTGGGGCGCCGGGTTGGACGTGTTTGAAGAAGAGCCCGCTTCTGGCGACAACCCGCTCTTTGCCCTGGACAACATAGTCGTAAGCGGCCACGTCGCCGGTCCCACCCGGGAGAGCTTCCCGCGACGAGCCGAGTTCGCTTTCGCCAACATCCGTCGAGCCATCAACGGCGAGGAAGCGATCAACATCGTCACGGCCACCTGAAACGAACCCCGGGCCTCCAGCTTGAACAGCGGGTGGATCGGGCGCAATAATGCGCGCATCACGCGTCGCCCGATCCTCCTATGGCTCCCGGAAAACGCATCTGCGATAAGCCGAAACCGAACACACAGCCTCCAAAGGATGCCCTATAAAGATGGTTACCGAAGACGTACGGCGAAAAGTTGTCTTCCTGGGTCCGGAAGATGACCCCCTTACCTACGAGCGCGCCGAGCTTGAGGGTATGGATGTTGAAATCATCCAGGTCAACCCGGAGAGCGAGGGCGAAGCTATCGAGGCGGTCAAAGACGCAGCGGTCGTACTCGCCCGCGGTTACGCCATGCAGGACCCGGTGCTGCGCGAGATGGAACAGGGCGCCGGTGTGATCGTGTACTCGCACGGGTTTGACCACATGGACGTCGACTCGGCGACCGAGCACGGGATTATGGTGGCGAACGGCGCCGGCATGTGCGCAGAGGAGGTCTCGGACCAGGCCTGCGCCTTGATCCTGGACGTTGCCCGCCAGATAACGTTCTCTGACCGCGTCATGTCGTCAGGCAACTGGTCTGATCGCGAGATGCTCGCCCGCAGGACGCCTATCGATGAAGCCACGCTCGGTATCGTTGGATTCGGCAACATCGGCAGGGCCGTCAACCGCAAGATGTCCGGCTGGCGCATGCGCACAATCGTGTTCGACCCGTGGGTCTCGCCGTGGGTCGCAAAAGAGCACAACGTAGAGCAGGCCCACGATCTGCTTGAGTTGCTTCGCCAGGTGGACTACGTGACGGTCCACGTCCCACACAACAAGCAGACCGACAAGTTGTTTGGAGAAGCGGAGTTCAAGGCGATGAAGAACACCGCCTTCTTCATAAACACCTGTCGCGGCAAGGTGCAGGACGAAGTCGCCCTGATCAAGGCGCTTCAGACGGGCGAGATCGCCGGCGCCGGGCTGGATGTCTTCGCGACCGAACCGACCCCGGAGGACAACCCCCTCCGCACGATGCCGAACGTGGTCACGACTCCACACGCCGCCGGCGGCTCGACACGTTCCGCCGTGCTCTCCCGGATACGGGCGGGCCAGAATGCGGCAAGCATGCTGCGCGGTGAGTGGTCAATGGCGGGCGTCAACCCGGGCGTGCGGGATATCATCTCGCCGCGAAAGGTGGCGCGCTTCTCCGGCTACAAGAGCTAAACGCTGGGTTCACAGCCGGGACGCTCATTCAGCGTCCCGGCTTCGAGCGGCCTCAACATCGGCGTAGTAAAGCTGCGACAGGCGGTCGGTCACGGCGGCGAACACGTTGCGCGCTATGGGCGCGGCCCCTGCTTTCGCCGGGAAACCCGGGATGTCCCGAAGACTCACTCCGGTACGGGATCAACGCGAGACGGGGCCGATAGTGCCGCTGGACGCCGGGGACAACACCTGGGCAGGCAGTCCGG
>JADFQR010000047.1 GCA_022561735.1 Chloroflexota bacterium
GATGCCGCGCCCGTACTGGAGAGCGTAGTCCAGGGCGTCGTCCTCGTTGGCGCGCGCGAACACGATCGCGTCGTGCAACGCCTTCGCCACTGCGCGCTGCTGCTCCTCGCTCATCCGTCGGTGCACGCAGTCGAGTCCCAGCGGTATCGGAAGGCCCGTAGCCGAGAACCACTCGACACCCAGGTCGAGCACCTTGCTGTAGCCCTGCCGCTCGTAAAGGATCTGGCCCTCGTGGAGCAGGATCCCGGCCTCTACCGTGCCATCGTCCACCGCGGGACCGACGGCATCGAAGTCCAGGAACACGGGCGTGTACGGCGCGTCCACGAATATCCTGAGCAGCATGTACGACGTGGTGAACTCGCCCGGTATGCCGATCTTCACCCCGGCGAGATCGGACGGCGACATCGGGGTCCGGGACACGATCACCGGCCCGTAGTTGCGGCCGATCGAAGCGCCGCACGCCATGATCCGGTATTTGTCCGCTATCTGCGGGTACTGCGCGGCGGAGATCGCCGTCACGTCCAGGTCACCCGTCGCGGCGCGGTTATTCAGTGACTCTATGTCCTCCATCACGTGCCGGATCTCCCGGCCGGGGATCTTCACATACTCGCGCGCCAGCGCGTAGAACATGAACGCATCGTCGGCGTCCGGGCTGTGGCCTATGGAGAGGGGCCTGCGTTCGGTCATCTATTTTGAATCCTCATCGCACTTGATCCTGGACAGCGTCGCGTATGGGTCGGAGCGCGACTGTAAACGGCGAGCGATGCGCCGGACACGTTTAAGGCAGGCGTCCGGCTCAGCCGCCGGACACGGCCGTAACAGGAGCGGAACTTGACTCGCCGGGCCGATGGCCGTCGAACACTTCCACGATGTCGTACTCGGTCGTGCGCTGTACCGGCGTGAACCCGGCGTCCGAGATCACGTTCTTGACCTCGTCGACCGTGGTCCGGTTGTAGAACCCGGCCGCCTGCATCACGTTCTCGTCGAACAGCGTGCCGCCGAAGTCGTCCGCGCCGAAGTGCAACGCCACCTGCCCGGTCTTTCTCCCCTCGGAAAACCACGACGCCTGGATGTGCTGAACGTTGTCCAGGAATATCCGGGACACGGCGATGGCCCTGAGGTACTCGTTTGGCCCGGACTCCTGTTTGACCTTCTGGGCAAGCCCGGTGTTGTCCCGTTTGTAGCTCCACGGGATGAACGCCGTGAAACCCGGCTGCCCTGAGTCGTCCGCCTTGTCCTGGACGGCGCGGATATGTCCGAGGCTCTCGATGATCTCTTCCTGTGTCTCGATGTGCCCGTACATCATCGTGGCCGTGCTCCGCAGCCCGGCGGCGTGCGCTTCCTCGTGAACGCGTGTCCAGTCATCGACCTTGCCCTTCGGCCGGAAGCGGCTGATCTCCGCCTTCACGCGGTTGGACAGAATCTCCGAGCCGCCGCCCGGAAGCGAGCGATACCCCGCGGCCTTGAGCGCCTGGAATACCTCCCCGATCGATTTCCCGGATACGTCCGTCATCTTCATGATCTCCGGCGCGGAGAAGTAGTGCGGCGTGACCTGTGGAAATAGTCGAACCGTCTCGCTCACCATCTCCACGTAATACTCGAGCGGCAGCGCACTGTTCAGGCCGCCCTGCATTAACACCGTCGTGACGCCCTTCGACACGGCGGTTCCGATCTGCTCCATCATCTGCGCCACGGTGTAGGTGTACGCATCCGCATGGTCCGGGTCAGCCCGGTAAAACGCACAGAACGTGCAGTAGGCGTCGCACACGTTCGTGTAGTTCAGGTTTGTGTCAACCACGAACGTGACGCGGCGCTCCGGGTTGTGGCGGTAGCGCCACTGCTGGGACAACGGGGCCAGGTCAAGAAGGTCCGCCTCCGTCAGAAGAAACAGGGCCTCTTCCTGGTCGATTCGTTCACCGGCGTCAACTTTCCGGCGGATGGTCGAAAGCACTTTGATCCCTCAGTTTCCGTTTGATGTCGAGGCCGCAGCGGCAGGCCGCCACTCCGGCATTCTCTGGTAGTAGTTGCGAAAGAGCTCCAGCGACTCGTGTTCCCGGTCGCCCATCCGGTAGATGAACTGATCCACGTACGAGCGCGCCTCTTCCGGGGCCATGTTTGCGGACGGCCAGCCGTCTGCGGTGATCTCATCGATCTCATTCAGCGCGCGGTCAAGGCTCTTGCCGAGTGCGTCCGCAAACAGGTCCCGGGCCGCAGGATCGGTATCTTTTCGCGCCAGCCAGCGGGCGTACACGAACGGCAGCCCGGTCATCTCGTTCCACACCTCGCCGAGGTCATGGACGAACGGGAAGTCGTCGATACCGCTGCGGTTGCGCAACGCTTCGTCACCGATCAGCAGGATGGCGTCGTGCGGCTCATCCCGGGTCACAAGCGCGTCCGGCTCCGCTCCCCAGTTCTCTCTGAACAGCACGCGCATGAGCTGCACCGTGGTCGCCGTCTGCTCAGTCACGGCGATTCGGGCGCCCTCCATCTCCTCGGGCATTCGTTTGCTGAACAGGAGAATGCTCACCGACAATTGCTTTGTTGCGACGCAGAAATCGCCGATCGGCGTCAACATATCGTCCAGGCGAAACCACTCGGTCACCGGCAACGGCCCTGCGTCAAGATCGCCACGCTCCACGGCAAGCGCCATCTCGCGCGGCACGTACTCCACGAGGTTGGCCGCATCCGCGGGCATCCGCTTGTAGAAGACGGCGGAGTTCAGGTACGGCATCAATCCGACGTCGAGAACCTTCGGCATCAGGCGTACACCTTCAGCTCGTTGTAGAGCGCGTCCCGCTCAACAGGCACACGGCCGGTGGACCTGATCAACCGCGCCATGCGCTCACGCGCCAGCCCGGCAGGTGAGTCCGCAAGCGCCGCATGTGCGATCCGCTCCTTGCCTATCGTCCCGTCCATGTCGTCAGCGCCAAAGTGCAACGCGAGCGCCGCCGTCGCCTCCCCGAGCATCACCCAGTACGACTTGATGTGCGGGATGTTGTCCAGCATGAGACGAGCGACGGCGATCATCTTGAGATCGTCCATCGGCGGCGTGTGGCGCGGCACGAGCTTCGTGCTGCCGACCTGGTACTCGAGCGGGATGAACGCCAGGAACCCGCCGGTGTCGTCCTGTATCTCGCGCAACCGGACCAGGTGATCTATCCGCTCTTCCATCGTCTCGATGTGGCCGTACAACAACGTAGCGTTGGACTTGATGCCCATCCGGTGCGCGATGCGGTGTATCTGGCCCCAGCGGTCTGCGTTCGCCTTCCCGGGCAGAAGCTCCCGGTGTATGCGGTCAGAGAACACCTCGGCCCCGCCGCCGGGCATCGACCTCAGCCCAGCTTCCTTCAAGCGAGCAAGAGACTCCTCGGGGTCGATCTTCCAGCGCCGGTAGAAGTAGTCGATCTCGGACGCAGTGAACCCCTTGATGTTGACGTTCGGATACGCGGCATGAATATCGCGCACCAGTTGCTCATAATGCTCGAACGTCCAGTCCGGGTGATGCCCGCCGACGATGTGCACCTCGCCCATCTCGGGGTCTATCGAATCCAGGATCTCTTTCGTGGTCAGTTCATACGCGTCCGGGTCGCCCGGCTTCTTGGCGAAGTCGCAGAACGAGCAGCTCAGCACGCAGATGTTGGTCGGATTGATGTGCCGGTTCAGGACGAAGTAGACCTTGTTTCCGGACACCAGCCGTTTCCGGTAGTCGCCCATCTTTCCGAGCGCCGTAAAGTCGTCACTCTGAAGCATGACGACCCCGTCTTCAAAGCTAAGGCGCTCTCCCGACCGGGCCTTTTCCCAGATCGGCGCCAGCACCGGGTCAAGAAACTGGATGCCGTGAGCCTCCAGTGTTTGTAACGTCAACTAGACCTGCTCCTGTTTCTTCCTGGATTGTTTGTGACGCTCGTCATGAGCTCCGTTTCTTGAGCATTCACGACCCAAAATATTCGCCCCACCGGCGATCCACTTTCTGGATCACGTCCGGGTCCATCTCAAGCGGCCGGGGGTAAGAGGACTTGAGCGATGCGTCGATCCCCATCACGCCTGAATAGGCCGGCACCGGGCCGCGTAGCTCGGCGTGGGTGAAAACGATGTCCTGCGCCGGATCAAACCTCGTGAAGATGCCCCACAGGAGCGCGGTGTCGTCGTCGATATCAACGTCCGGGGACACAACAGCGATCATCTTCACGCGAGACAGCAGCGGTGATGCGACCAGCGACTCCAGCGCACGACGCGGCTCGTTCTGAACACGGACCACCAGCAGGGTCTGCTCAACGAACCTGTAACTAATGACGCCCGGTGCGATCGCCGCCAGGTCACCCGGCAACGCCACCGCTGCGTCCGGTGATGGACCGCGCCCCGTGGCGTCTATGATCAGCTTCCCGCCCCCGTGGGGAGAGCCCCTGGTTCCGACCGCCCCTCCTGTGAAATCCAGCGTATCCACCGGCGCCCGGGCGATAACCTGAACATCCTGCTCGCTGTTGAAGTTCCGGCGGATTGCCTGCACGACCCGTGCGAAGCTGCGCACGTTCACATCCGGGTCCACAAGCACGATCACCTTCGTAAGGGCGAGCTGGCCCGTCCCAAGCAGCCCGAGCGCCGTCTTCATCGGCTCGCGTTCGTAGCGCGTCTCAACGCTGACGACAAGCAGGTTGTGGAAGCCGGCCTCGAAATAGGCCCAGAGGTCGGTAAGCTCCGGGTGGATGAGCCGGGCGAGAGGCTTGAGGACTTCCTGCGTGGCGTCGCCGATGAACTTGTCTTCCTGTGGCGGCTTGCCGACGACCGTGGCCGGGTAGATCGGGTTGCGCCGCCGGGTGATCGTCTTCAACTCAAAGACCGGGAAGTCCGCCGCCTCGGAATAGTGGCCAAAGTGGTCGCCAAACGGCCCCTCTGTGCGCCGCACGTGCGGCGGAACCACGCCCTCCAGCACAAACTCGGCGCGCGCCGGCACCTCCATGTCCAGGGTTACGGCCCGGGTCATCGGCGTCCGGGCATTGCGAAGGAACCCGGCGAACGCGGCTTCGTCGAACCCCTCGGGGAGCGCAGCGACGCTGGCGATCCAGAGCGCCGGGTCTCCGCCTAGCGCCACCGCCACTTCCAGCGGACGGCCCCGTCTCTCAGCCTGCCAGTGGTGGACCCCGCCTCCACGTTGAATCTGTATGTGCATTCCGGTCGTCCGTCCGTCATACACGTGCATCCGGTACACGCCGATATTGCGGATGCCCGTCTCCTGGTCAATCGTGTGCACCAGCGGGAGAGTGAGGAACCGGCCGCCGTCACCGGGCCAGCACTTGAGGATGGGCAGAGTCCCGAGGTCCGGACTGGACTCCACGATTTCCTGAACCGGCGCCCTCCTGGCTTTGGCCGGCCGGAAGTTCATAAACCGCTTGGCCATGCGGCGATTGCGCCAGATCGATTTAAACGACGGCGGGTTCATGTCCTGGATAAAGTGCAGCAGCCTTTCACCCAGCTCTTCCGGTTCTCCACCCAGCGACATGGCGATACGCCGGCGCGATGACAGGACGTTTATCACCAGCGGAAACGGCGAGCCGTTCACGCGTTCAAACAAAAGGGCCGGACCGCCCTCGAGCACCGATCGCGTGGCGATCTCGGTTATCTCAAGCTCCGGATCAACGGGCACCGTAATACGGTGCAACTCACCGTTGGCCTCAAGGTATTGCAGGAACGACTGGAGATCGGTAAACGCCATCGTCAGTCCCCGGAATCCGCATCGGAGCCGGAGGACCCCGATGTCCCCGGCCCCTGCCAGCGCCGCAGCAGGTTTGACTCGACGCCAAGCTGGTCCAGCACGCGCCCGGCAATCGCGTCGACCAGGTCCTGGACGCTTTCAGGATGGTGGTAGAAGCCGGGCATTGCCGGGAACACGACAGCCCCGGCCTCCGTCACGGCCGTCATGTTGCGAAGGTGAATCAGGCTCAACGGCGTCTCACGCGGCACGAGGACAAGGCGGCGGCGCTCCTTCAGCGTTACATCGGCGGCGCGCTCCAGCAGGTTGGACGACATGCCCGTCGCTATCCGCGCAAGGGTGCCCATTGAGCACGGCACGACAACCATCCCGGCGCAGTCGTACGAGCCGCTGGCGATCGTTGCGGCGACGTCCCGCTGATCGAATAGCTGGATAGATTCTCGATCGTCTGGCAGCTTCAGCCGGTCCTGGAGAATCTGTGTGTCCGTCGAAGGTTCACCGGTAAGTACGATGCCCAGTTCGATCTCAAACACGCGCCTGCCGGCGTCGGTGACGATTATCTTGACGTCATGGCCCGCGCCCGCCAGGCCTTCGATCACGCGTTGCGCGTATGGCGCTCCACTGCCGCCCGAGATTCCGACAACGTAGTTCGCCATCAGTCGACCAGCGTCCCGGCGATAACAAACCCGGCAAATACCACGGCGATGATCCCGTTCATGGTGAAGAACGCCGCGCCAAGTTTTGACAGGTCGCCCGGAGAAATAAGCCGCTGCTCAAACGCCAGCAACGCCGCAGCAGCGCCTGTTCCTACGAAGTAGAGCAGATGCGCGTCCAGCAGCGTCCCGGCGATCCCCAGCGCTATCACGGTCACAACATGGAACCCGCGAGAGATCCAGAGGGCGGCACGTATCCCGAACCGGGCGGGGATCGAATTAAGGCCCTGCGCTCGATCGATCTCGATGTCGGCGGTGGCGTACAGGATGTCGAAGCCCGCGACCCAGAACATGGCCCCGATTCCGAGCCACGTCACGCCCCAGTTGAGTTCGCCCGTGACGGCGATCCACGTGGCGGGCGGGATGATGAGGTACACGCTACCGAGCGCCAGGTGGGCAAGCCATGTGAATCGCTTGGTGTAGGGATAAATCACCAGCACGGCGATCACAACCGGGCTCAAATACCAGGCCAGCCGGTCAAGCTGGGACACGGCCAGCAGGAACGCCACCATCGCCACGGCCATGTAGACCCAGACCTGCCGGGACGTAATCTGGCCGGCCGGGATGGCGCGCCCGGCCGTTCGAGGGTTTCGGGCGTCTATCTCGGCGTCGATGACACGGTTCGCACCCATGCCGAAGGTCCGCGCACCCACCATCGCCACCGCCAGCCATGCCAGGGGTTGCCAGTCCGGCAATCCCTCGGACACAAGAAACGCGGTTGCGGCTGCGAACGGAAGTGCGAACACCGAGTGCTCGAACTTGATCGTGTCAAGGAACAGCAGTACCCGGCCCAACGCCGTCGCGGGCGCGCCCGGCGATGCGCTAGTCATTCGTAGCCCCCGGATCTGACCGGGGCGAGTCCGTTTCCGGTTTATCAGCGTCCAGTCGCTCAAGACCGCCCACCAGGATGGTCCGCAGCACCGGCAACGCCTCGGACGGGGTCGGTGTGCCGTGGTACACCCAGTTCACCACTATCTCGTTGACCGCGCCCAGCCAGGCCCGGGCGACGACCTCCGTGTTGATCGGTGCGATTTCACCCGCTTCAACCGCGCGGTCAAGGCCGTCCTGGATCACACCGGAAAACCGGCCGAATATCTCGACGCGCTTCTTCTCGAACGCCGATCCCATCGAGTAGCCCTGCACCAGCAGCACCTTGGCGATTCTCCGCCGCCGGCCCAGCGTGGTCAGTACCTCCGATAGCGCCGCTTCCACACCCTGAAGCGGAGAGTGGCATGACGCAGACGCGCTCTCCGCCCGTTGCACCAGCCGGGCAGCAAGCCGGTCGATCACGGCGAAGAACAGGTCTTCTTTGCTGGGGAAGTGGAAGTAAAAACCGCCCTTGGACAGGGATGTCCGGCCCGCGATGTCGTCCACAAGGGTCTCGTGGTATCCCTTGTCAGCAAACGCGTCCTCGGCAGCTACGAGAATGCGTTCACGGGTTGTTTCACGCTGAACGGCCATCGGTACTCGCGTCAGGTACTTGTAAGGGAGAGCTGGAGACCACCACAACCGACCGACCGGTCGGTCGGTCCGGTACAGCCAGAGTTTAGACCCCGCCTGTGACCCGGTCAACGAATTCGGCGCCCGGCACGACCCACCTCCAGCCTCCTCCTTGTCAAGAGGCGAGGCTACAAGTGGCCCCTCGTGATCCAGGAGGGGGGTTGAG
>JADFQR010000048.1 GCA_022561735.1 Chloroflexota bacterium
GTGCGACCGGCCCATCGCGGGGGTATCGATGAACTCTTCAGCGCGCTTCTGGAGGGCATCCATCAGGGCTTTGATGTCGGTGTCCAGCAGGTCGATGGTCTGGACCATCTGAAGGCTCAGCGCAGTGTCTTTAACGTCGTTGGACGTCAGACCGTGGTGGATCCAGCGCCCCTCGGGACCGAGACTGGCCATCACGGAGCGGGTGAACGCGACGACATCGTGCTTCGTCTCGTCAAAGTGCTCGTTATACAGGTCCATGTCGAACCGGGCGCCGCGGATCAACTCCATATCTGGCTCGGGAACGACTCCCATGTTCGTCCACGCCTGGCTGGCGGCGATCTCCACGTCCAGCCACAGGCCGTACATGTTTTCGTCCGACCAGACCTTGGCCATTTCAGGCCGGGAGTACCGGGGAATCATTCTGGGTCCTTCATCAAATTAGCGTTCATGAGTCGGGCGCTCACCTCTTTTTCCGGAAGTCGAATTCTGGTGAGGTCTAGCCCCGAGATGTGACGGGCGATGGGGTGGAAGTCATCGAACTCGATCGCTTCGATGCCATTTTCCTTGCAGTGTTCCAGGAGTCTTGAGCGGGCGAACACCGTGTCCGCCTGTTCCGCGGCGCAGGCATCGGACCGCAGGCCGTCGCCTATGAAAATCACGTGCTCGTCTCGCGTGCGGGCATTCTCGATGGGTTCGCACTTGCAGACGGCCCAGTCCCGGCAGTTTTCCTGTCCGGCCGGGTAATCGTAACGGAACGTCATCGTCGCCCCTCCCGCCGTAGCGGTCGCTCCCGTAACCGAGAGGATGTGGACGTCTCCGAGACCGTTCGCTTCAAGCACAGGCTCGATGTAGAAGTCGATGCCCGCCGAGGCGATCAAAAACTCGCCACCCCGTTCACGGGTCGCCGCTATCGCGTCTTTCAGCCCGGGCCGCAACCTCACATTGTCCCGTGCGTACGCCATCAATTCTTCCACGGGCGCGGCGACCGTGTTGAACATTTTCTCCTGGTAGTCCCGGAACGGGAGGTCGCCATCCCGGTACGCCTGTTGAACGGCGTCCGCGCCGGGACCGGCGAACTTTGCGAGAAGCAGTTGTGCCGCGTTGCAGGCGGCGGCGGTGTCGTCGAAATCACAGACAACGAGGAGTTTCCGGGTTTCGGATGATGTCAAAGCGCTGCGGCGTCCACGGCGCGGGCCGCGATATCTGTCCGGTACTCCGCACCCTGGAACGAGACCGTCGATATGGCTCCGTAGGCAGCGGATCGCGCACCCGCTACGTCGGTTCCGTCTGCGACAACGCCGAGCACTCGGCCCCCCGCAGTGACCGTGACGCCATCGTTAGTGTTCGACGTTCCTGCATGGAACACCCGGGCGCCCTCGGGGACGGCATCCAGCCCGGTTATGGGCCGGCCGGTCTCGTAACGACCCGGGTATCCACCGGAGGCCATCACCACGCACACCGCGGCGCGGTCGTTCCACTGGACATCGATATCGGCGAGCCGTCCGCTGGCTGCGGCATTCGCTATTTCCAGCAGATCGGTATCGAGACGGGCCAGGACCACCTGCGCCTCCGGGTCTCCGAACCGGCAGTTGAACTCGATCACGCGCGGTCCGGAACCGGTCAGCATGAGTCCGGCGTACAGGATGCCCCGGAACGGCGACCCTTCAGAGTCCATCGCCGCAGCGCACGGCTCCAGGACCTCGGCGCGTATCCTCGCCGCCAGCTCCGGTGACCAGAACTCGGGCGGTGTATATGCGCCCATGCCGCCGGTGTTCGGCCCTGCGTCACCGTCGTAGGCCCGTTTGTAGTCGCAGGCCGCGACCTCGTTGGACACCGTGCGACCGTCCACAAACGCGAACACGCTGACCTCCGGGCCCTGGAGGAACTCCTCTATCACTACCGTCGAGCCAGCCTCGCCGAACATCTGGCCCCGGATCATTTCCGCCACGGCATCGGTGGCCTGCTGACGAGATTCGGCGATTATCACGCCCTTCCCGGCGGCGAGACCGTCCGCTTTCACGACGATGGGGCCTTCAGGGAGGGTATCGATGTGCGCCATCGATTCATGGACGGACTGAAAGGCGGCGAAGCCAGCGGTAGGGATGCCGTGCCTCACCATCAACCCCTTGGCCCAGCTCTTTGAAGACTCGATACGTGCAGCGGCGCGCGTCGGGCCGAATACGGGGATGTCCTCGGCCGCCAGGGCATCAGCGAGACCATCCGCGAGCGGCGCTTCCGGGCCTACGATGACCAGGTCAACGCGGCGTTCCCGGGCCAGGGACACGATGCCGGGGACGTCATCCGCGGCCACCGGAACGTTCTCACCCAGCGCCGCGGTTCCCGCGTTTCCGGGTGCGATCAGGAGTTGTTCCAGCAACGGGCTGCCGGCCAGGGCGAAACCCATCGCGTGCTCACGTCCGCCGGAGCCGACCAGCAGCACTCTCACCTCTGTCGCCCCCGTTCGCCAGCGTCGCGCAGGTTCCCCGCGTCTCGCCTGTTCAGGAATACCGGGCCAGAGATCACTCCCACTCGATAGTGCCGGGCGGCTTGCTGGTGATATCCAGTACGACCCGGTTCACCTCGGGGACCTCGTTCACAATCCGGTTCGAAATCCGCTCCAGGGTGTCGTACGGCAATCTGGCCCAGTCCGCCGTCATGGCATCGTCGCTGGTCACGGCCCGGATGGCGACCACGTAAGAGTAGGTTCTCCGGTCACCCATCACGCCAACGGTCCGGGTGTTTGTGAGCACGGCGAACGACTGCCAGAGCTGGTCGTACAGGTTGTCGTTCTTGATCTCGTCCATGACGATCCAGTCAGCCCCGCGGAGTATCTCCAGCTTCTCAAACGTGATCTCACCGATCACCCTGATGGCGAGGCCCGGCCCGGGAAAGGGCTGCCTGTTGAGAACCTCCGGCGCGATGTCCAGCTCCGCGCCGGCCAGGCGCACCTCGTCCTTGAACAGGTAGCGCAACGGCTCGACGAGCTTCAGGTCCATGTGATCCGGGAGGCCGCCGACGTTGTGGTGGGACTTGATGACGTGGGCCGCAGTTGTCTCGGAGCTTGTGCTCTCGATCACGTCCGGATACAGAGTCCCCTGCGCCAGGAAGTCCACCTCCCCGAGCTCCTCGGCCTCTTCCTCGAACACGCCGATGAACTCACGTCCGATGATCTTCCGTTTCTCTTCCGGGTCGGTCACGCCCTTGAGGGCCGAGAGAAAGCGTTCAGTGGCGTCGACATACCTGAGCTTCAGACCGAGCGTCCGGCCGAACACCGCCTGGACGCGCTCCGGCTCCTCGCGGCGCATCAGGCCGTTGTTGACGAATATGCAGGTGAGGTTGTCGCCGATGGCCCGGTGAATCAGGACAGCCGCGACCGCCGAGTCCACGCCGCCTGACAGGGCGCAGATCACCTTGCCGCCGCCGACCTGCTGTTTGATGCGTTCAATCGACTCGGTGACAAAGTGGCCCGGGGTCCAGTCGCCGGCCGCTCCGCAAATCTTGTGTACGAAGTTGCTGAGGATCCGTGCGCCCTGCGGCGTGTGCGCGACCTCCGGGTGGAACTGGATGCCATAGATTCCGGTGTCGTTGCCGATGGCGGCTATCGGGGAGTTGTCAGAGAAGGCCAGCGAATGAAAACCCGGCGGAAGCGTCTCGATACGGTCTCCGTGACTCATCCAGACCGGCGAATCTTCATCCAGCCCGTCCAGCAGGTCGGTCTCCCTCTCGTTGCGATGGATAACGGCATAGCCGTACTCCTGCTGCAACCCTGCGACCACCTTCCCTCCAAGCTGGTGGGCGAGCACCTGCATCCCGTAACAGATGCCAAGTATGGGGACGCCGGCCTCAAACACCCAGCCGGGCGCAACCGGTGCGCCTTCCTCGTACACGCTGTTGGGACCGCCGGAAAGGATGACGCCGATGACGTTTTTACCTTCCAGGACCGAGCGGTTGGCCGAGTGCGGGACGATCTCACAGAAGACGTTCGCCTCACGCACGCGGCGTGCGATCAGGTGTGTGTACTGGGCGCCGAAGTCCATGATGAGGACCGTTTCCGGCTCTGACGTGTCCTGATCCGGACGACCGCCTCTCACGCGCTCACCCTGGGCGATCTCGAGATAGGTCGCGACCTCGATGTCGTCGGTCGTGGAGACGCGTCCGCTATCTGTGACGGCGCGCTCCAATTCCTGCTGCGGGTTCGGCGTGGTGTCTTCTGGCATGTCTCCCTTGAGGTTCTTTCCGGTGCCGTCCGGGGCGGGCAGTGGACCGGCGCTTAATGGCGTATTACGAGACTTTAAAACCTAGCACCCGTGCTAAACTCCGTCAACGTAAATCGTTCGTAGGCGCCTTTGCCTCCGACAGACCGGCACGCAAGGTGCGCCCGATCCCCACTTACCCGAGGATTCCCAACGGATTCTCGCCTGATTCCCGGCGTGATCCCCGGGGGATTCTGGGATAATTCCGGGACGCCGTGTTGACCCCGTATGGATATCGCTATTGAACCGCGCCATTGACCAGTCCGGCCCCGATTCCACCCTGGACCCGTCCGGGGTGGCGGAAGCGGTCGCCGTAATCCGGGGTGGGGGAGTGGCCGCTTTCCCGACCGATACCTTCTACGGCCTCGGGGTCGATCCCTTTAACGAGAAAGCGGTCGAGGCGTTGTTCGCCGTGAAGGGCAGATCGGCGGGCAGTCCGGTCCCGCTACTGATCGCCTCTCCGGAAGATCTCAAAAAGGTCGCCTTATCGGCGCCTGACGGCGCGGCCGCCCTTGCCGGGGTTTTCTGGCCCGGCGCCCTGACGCTGGTACTGGAAGCGGTCGCCGGGCTGCCCGGCGTGGTATCGGCCGGGACGGGCACGGTGGGCGTGCGTGTCCCGGACCACCCCGCTCCGCGCGCCATCGCCCGGGCGATGAAAGGTCCAATCACCGGCACGTCAGCGAACCCATCCGGAGAACCGCCGATGAAGACTGCGGGGGAGGTGAGGTCGGTGTTCGGCGATACGCTCGGATTCGTGCTGGACGGCGTATGCGGAGCGCACGATGCGCCTTCCACGGTCGTAGACTTCACGGTCGAACCTCCAATGGTTCGGCGGCACGGAGCGATCACCCTGGAAGCGCTCCGGAAGGTGTGTCCGGCCATCGTCGGCTGAGGCTTCATACGACCCGGGCCTCCGGGCTAATCAGGGCCTGTTCACGATCCCTTTGCCGCCGGAAGGGCAATTTCCACGATGAGGCTTTTCCCTCACCCCCCCAACCGCTCGGAGGGCTCAGGGCGAACTCCTGGCTTCTACCGGTCCGGGCAAGGTAGTTGCAACTACAAGCAAATGAACGGTGACGTCCAGAAATGATTCCTCCAACAGGCCCAGAAACGTTCCCGGAAATAAGCCCAGCGTTGATCAGGGGATGACCAGAAGGTCCGGGAGCCCGCCAGCCGGTTTGACCAGGCATCAGGACGAGTTGGAGGCCGCGCTGAAGGCGCTGGTCGCCGATCGCCCGCTGCCGCTTTACCGGATGATGGGCTATCACATGGGTTGGGTGGAGACGACCGGTGAAGAACGCAGCGCGCCCACACGGTTACGCGTCCACGGCTCGCTCGTCCTGACGGTCTGCCGGACGCTGGGTGGCGGCTACAAGGACGCGCTTCCCCACGCCAGCGCTGTCGAATACCTGTACAACCACCTCCTGATACATGACGACATCCGGGACGGCAACTCGGAGCGCGACGGCATGGCGTCGGTGTGGTGGTCATGGGGTCCTGCACAGGCGATTAATACCGGCGACGGGATGCATGCGCTTGCACGTCTCGCGCTGTTCGAGATGCGGTCTGACGGGGTTGCTTCGGCATCAATCTCGGACGCGCTGCGTGTGCTCGACGAGGCCAACCTTGATACCTGTGAGGGCCAGTACCGGGATATCACGCTTCAGGAACGGCTTGACGTAGGGGTGGATGAATACCTGGCGATGTCGGAGTCGCAGACCGGCGCGTTGCTGGCCTGTGCGCTGCGGCTCGGCGCTCTTGCAGCCGGAGAGACCGGCGACGCTGTGGCGGAGGGGCTGAACGAGTTTGGCCGCAAGCTGGGGGCGGCGATCAGGGTGGCCGATGATTGCGACGTGTTCTGGCCGGAAGGGGAGCGTGACGAGACTCAGCAGGGCAGGCTGGTCGCCAAGAAAAAGACACTCCCGGTAGCGTACGCCATAGAGTCCGGGTCGGCGACGGACCGTCGCGTGGTCGGTGAGATCTACATGAAACGCGTGATAGACCCGGCATCCGCCGAGACGCTGACCGCTGTGCTGGACGCCGCCGGCGGCAAAGAGTTCTCCACGAGCACGATATCGCGGCTGGTAGGCGAGGCGGTGTCAGCCCTGGAAGCGGCAACGTTGCCGGACGCTACGATCGAGGAGTTAAGCGCCGCAGCGCGGTATCTGGCGACTCCGAGCGGTCTTGCGGCCGGTGGAGTTGCGTTCGGCGGGGAGGCGTAGATGCCCGCAGCCGGCAAGAAAACGATCGAAGACATTGATGTTCAGGACCGTCGCGTGCTCGTACGCGTCGATTTCAACGTCCCGATGTCGCCCGGGACCACCCGGATATCGGACGATTCACGGATACGGGCCGTTTTGCCGACCATCGCGTACCTGCGGGACCGCGGCGCCCGGGTAATGCTTTGCTCCCACTTTGGCCGGCCGGGTGGCGAGGTGGACGAAATGTTGCGGCTGGCGCCTGTGCGCAAGCGGCTATCGGAGCTACTCGGTATCGATGTCGTGGACGCTCGCGGTCCGGCGGGCAGGGTTCCGGAGAAGGTGATGGACTCCCTGGAGCCGGGCGGCGTCGCTTTGCTGGAGAACCTCCGGTTTAACAAGCGAGAAGAGGCGAACGACCCGGGATTCGCTCGTAAACTGTCCGTCCTTGGCGAGGTGTTTGTTAACGACGCCTTTGGCGCGGCGCACCGCGCCCACGCCTCCACGGCGGGTGTGACCAGGTTCCTTCCGTCGGTAGCCGGTCTGTTGATGGCGCGTGAGCTGGAGATGCTCGGCGCGTGCCTGGAACATCCGCAAAGCCCGGTGGTGGCGGTGATAGGCGGCGCCAAGGTGTCAGACAAGATCGCTGTGCTGACGCACCTCGCCGGGCGGGTTGACACCGTCCTCATCGGTGGGGGGATGGTGACGGCATTCCTGGCTGCCATCGGCCATGTGGACCCGGTTCCCGCAGACGTTGCAGACGTAGAAGCCGCACGATCACTGCTGGCGAACTCGCAGGCCCGCATTATTATCCCGACCGATGTGGTCACGGCGATGGAGTTCGCCAGGGACGCCGAGCCGGCCACGACGAACGTCACTGCGATCACGCCCGGGGCGCTGGTGCTGGATATCGGACCTGACACGGCCAGCGCCTACGCGAGGGAGCTTGGCGACGCAAAGACGATCATCTGGAACGGGCCGATGGGTGTTTTTGAGTGGCCAGCGTTTAGCGCCGGGACAACCGCCGTGGCGCAGGCGATAGCGGGCAACGATGATTGTGTGAGCGTGGTGGGCGGAGGATCGACCGCGGAGGCGGTCGGAGCGCTGGGTCTTCGGGACCGGATCACGCACGTCTCGACGGGCGGCGGGGCATCGCTTGAATACCTGGAAGGCAAGATACTGCCCGGGGTAGCCGCGCTGTTGGATGCCACCGAAATGCCAGGGGCTTCAAGTGTTTCATGCGGTTCAGACGAGCCGGGCGAATAGCTGTAATCCCGGGCGAATGCTGTAATCAAGGAGCGGGGATGCGAACGCCGGTAGTTGCAGGCAACTGGAAGATGAACACCACGCTGGCGGACGCCGCCGCGCTGGCGCGGGATGTACGGGCGGGTGTTGAAGGAATTACGGGCGTCACGACGGTCGTCTGTCCGCCGGCGGTGTCGATTGTGCCTGTCTCGATGGCGCTTGAGGGATCGCCGGTAGTTGTGGGGGCGCAGGACGTGAACCCCAACCCTTCGGGAGCGCACACG
>JADFQR010000049.1 GCA_022561735.1 Chloroflexota bacterium
CGTCTTCTTCAACGCATGGGCATGGGCGCGGGCCGGCTGTACGGGCTGGAGAACGGCACCGCCGGCTGGGGCCTGGCCGGGTATGAACTGGAGTCCGGGGCGGACCGGACGGACCTGCCAGAGCCCTCGCCGGACGGTGTTGTGGCGGCTGAGCGTTTCGCTCGCCGGGTGGCGGAAGAGGACGGGGTGGTCGTACTGGACGTTGCGGGACTGCGCGCTTTGATGGCGCGCCGTGAAGCGGAAACGGTGTACATCGTGGACGTTCGTTTGCGCGACGAGTACGAGGCGGGCCACATCCCCGGTTGCACGTGGATGCCGGGCGGGCAGGCGGTGCAGACCGCAGACGCCGTAGCGGTGGTCCACAACGCGCCGATCGTATTTGTGTGTGACGGGGTGGCCCGGTCGGCGATAGCGGCGTCATGGTACCGGCAGATGGGACATCGGCATGTGTACGCGGTGGACGGAGGGACAGTCGCGTGGGTCCGGGCCGGTCTGGAGCTGGAAAGCGTTTCGCGGGCGCCCAACGTACGACCACCGACAGAGGAAATGATCGGCATCGATGAGGCGCGCTCAGAGACGCGTTCCATCGGGGCGGATGAGCTGGCCTCCGGTGCATGGGAAGCGGTGCTGTTCGTCGGCGCCAGCGCGGAGTTCGCAGCCGGCCACGTACCGGGTGCGCACTGGGTGTCCCGCGGTGTTCTGGAGGACGACGCGGCCGCAACGATCCCCGGGCTCGAATCCCCGGTCGTCACCATATGCGGCGACTCCGGCGTAAGCGCTGCGCTGGCCGCAGCGACACTGTCGGAGATGGGCTATCGCGACGTGGCGTGGCTCGACGGCGGCATGGAGGCGTGGCGAGCCGGTGGCGGACCCGTGGAGACCGGGTTGACCGGGGTGATGGCGTCCCCGCTGGACGTACTTCCGGCAGGAACGAACCGCAGTTACGGTGACATGATCAACTACCTGCGGTGGGAGACGGCGCTGGGACGCAGCGCGGGCGGCGGGTCGGGGTGACTACAGGCCGGTGACAGGGACGTTGACGCGCCCACGGAATCGATTCGCCGCAAGGTCCATGAGGACCACAAGTTGTGCAACGCTCCATGCGAACGGAATGTAGCCGCCATAGCCGAGAAGCGGCATCTCGAACACCGGGATGAAATCCAGTAGCGGGATGTCGTAGGTCCATTTCGGAAATGCCCAGAAGTTCCAGAACTCCCACAGCCCGCCACAGAGCAGGCCGGCCCCGGCGATGATCGCCGCCCGCCGCCATATGCCGGCGAACAGTTCCGCGATGATCGATCTGCCTCCGGCCGCGGCGACAACCCCGTCCATGACCAGGAAAGGCGCCACCCAGACGAGCGGGTAGAAGATGGCCGGAAAGGCGAGCGTTGCGGCTTCTGATGCGATGCCCGCTCCCACCATAAAACCGGCAAGACCGGCCAGGCGCGAGATGTCGCCGGGCGATCAGTGCTGTCCGTTCCTGCCGTGAACCGCGTCAACCGTCCGATCATCGCCGTCGCCGACACGAGCGCGGGGACGACGGTGGCGAATGAGATCGAGGCGAACACGGCATACCCGAGATCGCTGTACTGGTCGATACCCACGTACTCCCAGTTCGCTGTCCGGCCGTTCACCGCCTCGAAGTACCACCAGAGCGGGACGGACACCGCTGCGAGCACGATGTGCCGCCGGATGCCCGGGTACGCCCCTGCAACCGTCCACATGAGCAGCGCTGCCCCGGTCCATAGCAACGCGAAGGCGATCGGGTTCAGGTAGCCGGCCGTCGTCCAGATAGCGATCCACCCGGGAACCATCAGGGCAACACCGGCTGCGAGCCGGGCGCTGGTCATCCGTCCCGGCGTCGCTCCCGCGATCACGACCCGGCGGCCCCGGCGTCCGTCGTCGCGCTGGATCGCTCACGCGCCATGGCGATCCGTTTATCGATCGCCGGATGTGAGTGGAACAGGATCTCGAAGAGACGCCTGGGGTTGCGGTCCGCCAGGTTCTGCCCGGCCAACTTATCCATCGCCCTGGCGAAACTGTCCGGATCATCGATCGTATCCAGGGCGAACCGGTCGGCGCTCGCTTCACGCCACCGGGAGTAGCCGTTTACGAGAGGAAGCGCCAGCAGGGACACGGCGATCAGGATAAGGGCCAGGGCCGGTATTCCCGCCAGGTCCTCCCTACCCGTGAGGTCGAGCGGCCCATCGAGCCACCCGATCACAAGATGGATCGCCAGGAAACTCAGGAACGTGACCGGGGTTTGAACCAGGATGAAGTTTCGGATATCGCCGCTGACGTGATGGCCCAGCTCGTGCGCAAGGACGGCCTCGATCTCGTCCGGCTCGTATGTATCGAGCATCGTGTCCGAGACGATCACTTTACGCGTGTTGCCCCAACCGACGACGGCGGCGTTGGAGCGTTTCGATTTGGCCGATAGCTTCCAGACCGAGGCGTTGATCGCACGTACGCCCACCCGTTCACACAATCCGAGAAGCCGATCGCGGACCGGACCCTCCGGCAGCGGCTCGAACTTGTAAAAGATCGGCATGAGCAATACAGGCGCCAGGTTGGTCAGCAGCACGACGAAGACCGTGAATCCGGCGCCCGCAATCAACCACCAGGTATTTGGGAACGCATCTATCAACCCGTACAGGGCGGCCGCTCCAGCGACACCGAACGCAAGCCCGATTACCAGTCCCTTGACCCAGTCCTTAACCCAGCTACCGAATAACTGGACTGACAAACCGGCCCGCCGCTCAAGGAAGAGACTGCCGTAGACGTGTGGCAGAAACGTCAGGATGTTTAGAGCGAAGTACAGGTAGATGAAAAGAATCGCTGCACCGAGGGGCCGGGAGCCGGTGAGCCCTTCCGTCCGGTCACGCAACCACTCGTCCGCGACGGTGAGGGTCAGCGCCAGTAGCAGCCCGATGGTCAGCACAAAACTAACGATCGACGCGATCCGCTTGAATTTCCGGTAGCGACGGGCTTCCGAATCGGTGAGGGGAGGGAGGGTCAGGGGATCGTTGGCGCGGTCATCCATGGCGCTAAGGATTATCGCCGTTCTCGGCACGGGAGTGTCGTACGAAAAAGAAAGTGACGCGAAGATGCCCCAGGTGACGCGGTCACCTGAGGCATCCTGATACGGCTTCCGGCCCGGCGGCTCATTCAGTGGCCGCCACGATTACGGGTTTTTACGGTCCGGCTTAATCGTCGTCCTTGTCCTTGTCCTTGTCTTTGTCCTTGTGCTTGTCTTTGCTCTCGCTCTCGTCCTTGTCCTTGTGCTTGCTCTCGCTCTCGTCTTCGCCCTCAAGATCCAACCAGACGGCTTTGCCGGGATCGATCACCACTTTGTTGAGAAGACTTCCGGGATCCGGCTCGAAAAGTTGGCCGTTCAACGCCAGCACCCGGACAGTCAGCTTTCCTGTCAGCTTCATAAGAGTGAGGCCGTTTACTTCTACCGGTTGCCCCGTGAACGGATCGATGATCACGTCACTGCCGTCCGGTGGCAGAATCCAGAAACGGCCGGTGTCTACGATGTCCAGAACGGTCGAGAGGAACAGAGTTCGCACGACAGGCGGGAGCGGGTTGTCCGTGGTGCAAAACAGGATCCCCGGCAACGGAAGGTACGGAGGTGTGACCGCAGGATCGTCCCCTGGAGTGAAAGCCGGGTTGTCGGTGAAACAGCCATAAAGCGCGTCTCCGACGCGGTTTATGTTCAGCCGGGCGCTCCCAACCAGGACATCGCCGGTTCCGGAGAGAATCGTGAAGGTGCTCTCAAGCTTGCCCTTGATGTCGCCGGAGTACATATCGAGTCCGGTGGTCAATTCGGCCGGCAACCCGAGCCCGAATGGCGGTGATAGCTGCCAGAAACCAACCAGCAAGGGGTCCAGATCAACCGCCGGCGTGGTCGTCGTTTTGACCTTCGTCAGTTTTGCCCTTGAGGTGTGCAGGCTGATATTTGCTGCGTTATTGAGGAGTGATTTGGTCGCATCGCAGGCGGGGCCATCAGGGTGTGGGCCGCATCCCGTCACAAACGTGGGGGCCGCTATCACGCCCTCGTTCGTTGTTTCAAGAACAATTTTCTTGATCAAGCCAAACTTTTCGATCTTCTTTTTGCCCTTGCGAAATTTTATTTCGAGTATTTCCGTGCTCGTCGCATCGGGTCCTACCAACTCTGCCGGTCCGACGAACTGGAGCGGGGCGAATGCTTCAAACTGGGTCTTTTGTTTCCTGGGTCCCGTAGCGGACGCGACCGCCGCAACGCTCAACATGAGGGCGATGGCGACTACCACTGTCGCCGCGACATTGCGCAACTTCATCGTTTATATCTCCAGTGCAAGTCCAGGTCGGAACTTGGACGCCCAGCGTGCCCCGAATTTCTTAATCCCCCACGGTTGCGGGGAAGTGGCAATCAGGCGTCGGCAGGCTAAGCGGAACGGACGTGGAGAGTCAGTAGTTGACGGTCCCGGATCAGTTGCGGGAAGTACACGTTTGGTGGTCAGACGGTGTGCGCCGGGCGCAGACCCGGGGCACGATCAAGGCGCGGCGACTACCGGGGCGGGAGGATTAATCCTCGTTTGGAGAGCCGATGTTGCGACCACGTTTCGTCATCAACACACGCCTGAGGATGCGCGCCGAGCGGTCGATTGACGTGGCGCCAGAGTCAAATGGGCCGGGGGGGCCGTGTCCCGGCAGCAGCAGCGTGCCGGGACTTTCTTGGAGGCGGCGTTTCAAGGTGTTCAGGGTGTCGGTCTGGACTTGCAATTCATTTGGCGGCTGGCGGCGCGATGTAAACACTTCAGCGAGGAATGTCGCCCAGTGTCGCCGGGACGGCCCGTAGAGCGCGTCCCCGCACAGCAGGACCTGCGCGTCGGCGTCGTGAAAGCCGATGGAGCTGTCGGTGTGCCCCGGGAGCGACACGACCTCCAGTTCACGGCCGCCCGTCAGGCGGATACGGTCACCTTGCGCAAGCGAGTGGGTGATTTCGAATCCCGGGTAGCGGAACAGTGCGGGCACGCCGTCCGGCCCGCCGTTCCTCAGCATCTGACGGTCCCCTTCTGCGGCCCAGATCTCGATCCCGTCATTCGCACATCGCCCTCCCGATCCGGCGTGGTCGGCATGGCCGTGGGTGATGTAGATGCGCTGGATCTTTTCCCCGGGGAATGACTTCGCGAGCAACGCCCGGAGGTCTGCATACAGATCGGACGGACCGCAATCCACCAGGCACAGGCCATCAGGGGTTTCCAGGATGTAGACGTTTAGCCGCAGGCTCACACAGTTGCCCAGCAACATAGGCAGGCGAAGCTCGACGCGCGATATACCGGGCGTGATCTCCGTGGGGCCGCTGATAATCAATGTCCCAACATGACCGGGCTTAGCCGTGACTAATTACGGGGCGCAACCACGCCGAGGGCGATATCGGTGTATCCAAACACCCGGCCATGCAAGCTACCGTCACTGCGCATGAGATAGGCGTTCTGAAGTTCTTCGGGACCGAGAAGCGATTCGAGCTCGATGCCGAAGTCGCGTAGAAACGCCTCGCATTCACCTTCCTCAATTCCGAAAATGTACGGTTCCCCCCGGGACGCGACGTAGTTGGCCGCGAGGCGAGCTCCGTAATAGTCGCAAGTGCCGTCGATGACCGACCGATACAGATAGTCAAAGACCAGAGAACTGCCCGGCTGAGAATGTTGAGCGATGAAGGTCAGCGTCTCCTCCACGGCTTCGGGCGTGATGTACATACACACGCCTTCCCATATGAAGAACGTCTTCTTTTGCGGCTCGTAGCCGCTTGCAGGCAATCTGGCGTCCAGGCGTTCCGCGTTGAAGTCCATATCTACGAACACGACGTGGCCGGGCAGTTCGCCGAGAGCCCTGCCAAGGTACTGCTTCTTCCGGGCCTGCGTCGCTGGCTGGTCCACTTCGAATACCTTGACATTCTCTAGCTGCCGGGCAAATCGATACGGCCTGGAATCGTATCCCGCGCCGAGGATGACAAGCTGCTGGATACCGCCATCGATGGCCTGGGTCAACATCGCGTCGATGTGTTTCGTGCGGGCGGTGTGGAAGTAATAGCCACCCGGTACGCGTTTTTGAAAGGTGCGCAATGCCAGGGCAGTTAGCGGCTTGAACCCCGCGATCAGTCGGAATTTCCTGCCTAGAAAGCTCACCGCCATATAGTCCGGGTTGCGTACGGCCTCGTCTTTTTCCTTGGCCCCGGCAGCTCGCCACGTGGCGACGCCTTCCGCCGTGTAGCTGGGCTTGTCGGTGGTCATGTGGCGTCCAATCTGCAGATTCGTCCCGGTTCGCGGATCTCAGCATGCCGAATTCCGCGTTCGGCGAAGCGCCACGAGGATAACCGGTCTCGGCCATCCCCGTGTCCAACAGACCATCTCAAGAAGCATTGTTATCCGGGGAAACGCCGTGGTTGACCGACCGGCGATTCCATCGGTCCTCCGCGCTCGTTGATCGATGGTGAGGGCCGCCGCCCTGGGTTCGCCGGCAGGCTGGAGGCGAAAACATACCTGTGGATCGTTCCCCGTGCGAGGCCCTCTGGTGATTGGGCGGGCGTACTGGGAGGACTGCGACGGGACCTTCAGCCACGCTCCAATCAGATTGCCGTTCGCCTGACCGGTGGGCTCGGCGACGTCAACGCAGTCCCACTTTGCTGAAGTCCAACAATCAAAGGGGGTGCGGCGGGCGCGGACGCGAAGACGCCCCGGCGTATCGCCGGGGCGTCTCTGTTGCTTGAATGAATTTTCGGCTACGCGGATTTACTGGTGCCAGGTACCTTCCATATCGATCTCGCTGAGGCCTGAAACATCACCGGGCGTCCCCGTCACGACGTTAAAGAAAGTCTGGACGGGGAACGCACCGCCGATTATATGTCCATTTACGGCATCCACGATGACCCACAATGTGCCGGACACCGTTCCGTGTCCCTGGGTGCCTGATGTAAAGGTCATAGTGCCGTCAATGTCGATAGCCGCTATCCGGCCAGTTACTTCCCCGGACGGCCCAATCCCCAGGAAGCTAGTCCCTGCGGAAGCTGCCACGAGCGAGGACTTTGCGACAAGGTTAGCGGTGTAGGTGAAGGTTCCGGCGCCATCTCCCGCAAGCGCCAGATCGCCGTGGATAGTTCCGGATTGCGACTCGATTGGAACGTTGGTCCCAAAGGTCGCGGCGAAAGCGCCTTCAAGGTCTCCGTCGGCAACGCCGCCGACCATTCGATTCTTGACGATAAAACGTCCACTCTTACCGGCGGCCGTCACATCTCCTGCGTCGATCGACTCGATGGTGGCGCTGGCGCTGAACGCCGTCGGCTTGCCCTTGGCAAACGCCGTGTCGCCCGAGACCCCAAAGACGATCAACATGCCGAGCAGCGCGGCAGCCAAGAACATTGTCCAACGTAACGGCGAGACCGTTACGACCTCAGTAATTCCTGATCTGGTTCCCAATACTGGTCCTCCGCGGCAGCCGGTACCGAATACTTGTGGCTTACGAGCCCATCATTGCAGATTTGCCCATAAAGCTTCTGGCAGTCTGCCCTACTCGATGTTGATTGTTTGGATCAGTCTCGATGGGCGTTCGGTGTCATGTTGATGAGCCGGAAGTTTAACGCGCAACTGAAAGAACTCCCTATGAATAAGTAGTAATACACGATCGGTGTTGACGAATTGTGGTTTCGTTGTGTGTGCGGACGGCGTAATACGGCACGCGTTTGGATACGTTCGACGCAGGCCGGGCCGACTTGTGAATCGGTCGCGACGGAACTTGCGCGCCGCGGGCAGCGCACACAATCTGCACGAAACGGTGAATCGCGGAACCCTCGAAAATCTCGAGATGGGCAGCTCACGGCGCGCTGTTTTTGCTGTCTACCCGGCCCCCCGGGGCGCGTTCTCGAACGGGCTAAGACCGGCCCAGCGTG
>JADFQR010000050.1:0-7416 GCA_022561735.1 Chloroflexota bacterium
CCCGTCGTGCCCGCCCTGCCGTGTGGAGTTGCCAGATCTCCAGGCCGCTTACGAGAAGCACGGGGATGACATCCAGTTCCTGGGCGTCCAACTGCTCGGGTTGGACTCGGCGGAAGATGCCGCCGAGTTCCTCGGTGAACTTGGCATCACCTACCCGTCCGGCCCCGATGAGGGAAGCCAGATGGTCCGTAAGTTCAAGATCGTCGGTTTCCCGACCACGGTGTTTATCGACAGCGAACACAACATCGTCAAGAAGCACACCGGGATACTTGACGCGGAAACCCTGGATTCCTTGATCAAGGGGACAGTCGCCGTGGACGGTCCGACGGTCTCCTCCGGTTCGTAGACCGCTCGTATCAGCCGGGTTCTCCGGCGTTACCCGATTGAACGCCGGGAATTGTGGATCACGGGATTGCAGCAATTCAGCGTCCGCCTGAGATAATCCCCTGATGCTTACAGGGACGGTTACAGGGATTCTCACAGGAATTACCCCGGGGATGCTGTTGGCCATCGGTCTCGGGGAGATCGGCGACCTTGGCGACGGGTTTATCGTGATTGTGCGCTGGTTGCACGGCCTTGGCGCCGTCGCATGGGTCGGCGGGAGCGCGTTCTTCGCGCTGGTCGTCCGGCCCGCTCAGCGCGTTGACCCCGAGGGGGTCGGCCGGGTGATCCAACGATTCACGGGCGCTTATCGCGATCTTGTTGACGCGTCAATCATCACGATCGTGGTGACCGGGCTGATCATGATGTTCGAGCGGCTCACAGGCGACGATGCGTCGGTGGTCTACTTCATCGTTTTGAGCGTGAAACTCGTGATCGCCGGCTGGATGTTTTACCTGGTGTGGAGCCTTCGGCGGGTCGGGTTCGTCCAGGAGGCGCGGTCGGGTTTGACGCAACGGTTGTCATGGTTGTTCGGGTACAACGCCCTGCTGGCCGGAGGGGTCATCATTTTTCTCCTGGTGGGGCTGCTCAGGGCGATTTTCGAGACGGCGATCTCCGGTTAGCGGAATCATCCAGGAACCGGCCATCCGGCCATCCGGGAAGCCGCCATGCGGTATGGCGCGTTCTTCACCCTTTCCGCATCCGCAGGAAGATGGGCTTACCGGGACGTGCCTTGAACGTTGGCGGCGGCCAGTTTTACGCCCGAACTCCCAATGTCTTTCAGAAGAGCGGCGATGGTCTTGCCGAGAACCGGGTGCACGAGGTCCGGCGCGATCTCGGCCAGCGGAACCAGGACAAAGGCGCGTTCGTGCAGCCGCGGGTGCGGGACCGTTACCCCGGGCTCATCAACGATGGCGTCTGCCCAGAAGAGAACGTCGAGATCGATTATGCGCGGGCCGTAACGCTCGGCGCGTTCACGCCCGAGATCGGATTCGATCTGGAGCATCGCCCTGACCAGTCCGGCCGGGTCCAGCTCCGTCCTCAGCGACACAACCTGATTCAGGTAGCTTGGCTGAATGTCCTTCACGCCCCAGGGACTGGTCTCATACACGGACGACACCGGCCCGACGGCGCCAGCGCTCTCCCCGGAATGCCCCAATCTTTCAAGGGCCACCAGGGCCAGTTTGAGGTTGTGCGCCCGGTCTCCGCTGACTGAGTCAAGGTTGGAGCCGAGGCCTATGTAGGCTGTAGTGAGACGGGCCGTCATCGACCCGGAACGGGCGGTTGCGGCCAGCCGCGAACAATCGCATCGCTCATCCGGGCGACCCGGACCATCTCCTTAACGTCATGCACGCGTACGATATCAACGCCGCGCTCGATAGCCAGCGCTACCGTCGCAGCGGTGCCCTCCATACGTTGATCTGCGGGTAGGCCGAGCACCTCTCCGATCGACGATTTACGGGATGCGCCTATCAGCACCGGGTAGCCGCGTGCGACAAGTTTTGATAACCCGCGTTGCATCTCGATGCTCTCCGCCGCCGTCTTTCGGAACCCGATTCCCGGGTCCAGGATCACGTGGGTTGCCGGAAGACCGGCGGATTCAACCGCCTGCGCAGCGCAGAGAAGATCCTTGATAACCTCATGGATCACCCCGGCGGGGTAAACGGCGCTCGGCCTTGTGTGGCTGATCACGACCGGCACGCCCAGGTCCGCAACGGCGGCAACCATCTGCGGGTCCGCCCGGAACATCGACACGTCGTTCACCATGGCCGCTCCTGCCTCGACGGCGAGCCGGGCGACGGACGCTTTCTGGGTATCGATGCTGATCGGCAGGTCCATCCGTCCGGCAAGGGCCTGGATCACGGGAATGACCCTTTCGGCCTCTTCACATGCCGGAACGGGCCGCGCATCTTTGTACACGGATCGCGGCCGGCTGGATTCGCCGCCGATGTCGATGATGTCGGCGCCCTCGTCCTGGAAGCGCAGGGCCTGTTCCACGGCGCGTTGAAGGTCATCGCCCGTGCCGTCGCCCGAAAAGGAATCCGGGGTGACATTTAGAACGCCCATGACGTAGGTCCGCGAGCCCCAGATGAACTCACGACGGCCTATCAACAGCGTCGTGGCACCGGCCCTCAAACCGTCCCGGTCAATCATGTGAACCGGCGTTCTCCTGGAAGCTTCGGGAGGCATTCGGACGAGGTTGCGCACCCTGAGATGCTACCACCGCTCGCTCCCCTGGCCCGCCTCCGGGCCGATTGGGGCGATTGCGACGGCCGATGCCGTGCGCTACGATTGCCGTTCGGAACCAGACCGCGCTCAGACACGCCGTAGAAAGACGCTTTTTACGCGTGTCCGGGGGCCTTTACGGAGCGTACTCGGGTGCGCACCGGGCCCGTATCGCGCCGACCGAACCCCCCGGAATGACCCGGAGAATAGAGCAATCTCGACTGATACGACCGACACCGGTTCGCCAGAAACTCCAGTTAACGCGGATGTTGAGGAGACGCGCGACAAGCGCGCCGAGCTCGCGGAACGGCGGGAGAAGGCCCACCTTGGCGGCGGGCAGCAACGGATAGACGCCCAGCGGAAACGAGGCAAGCTCACTGCGCGTGAGCGGCTCGAACTGCTCTTCGATCCCGGCACTTTCACCGAGATCGACACTTTCGTCACCCATCGGGCGAGCGATCTCGGGTTGGACCGGCAGAGGTTCGACAGCGATTCCGTGGTCACCGGCTACGGCGAGGTGGACGGCCGGACCGTATGCGCGTACTCCCAGGACTTCACAGTGCTTGGCGGGTCGTTGTCCGAGGTCGCCGGGCAAAAGATATCCAAGATCATGGACCACGCGATGCGCATTGGAGCGCCGATCGTGGGCGTTAACGACTCCGGCGGAGCGCGCATCCAGGAAGGCGTTACCTCGCTTGCCGGATACGGCGACATCTTCACCCGCAACGTGCTGTCGTCCGGCGTGATCCCGCAGATAACGGTCATCGCCGGACCTACCGCAGGCGGGGCGGTCTATTCCCCTGCGATCACTGATTTCATCTTCATGATTGACGGAATCGGCCAGATGTACATCACCGGTCCACAGGTGGTGAAGGCCGTAACCGGCGAAGACGTGACCGTTGAAGAGCTGGGCGGGGCCCGGACGCATGCGGAGATCAGCGGCGTTGCCCACTTCGTGTCCGAAACCGAAGAGGAATGTTTCCAGTCTGTCCGGAAACTGCTCTCGTATCTGCCGTCGAACAACGTCGATAGCCCGCCTGCTGCTGAGTCAACTGACGATCCAGATCGCAGGGATCAATCACTGGTCACGGTGGTCCCGGACAACCCGAACCAGCCGTACACGATGCTGGACGTGATCGGCCCGATCGTGGACGACGGTGAGTTCTTCCAGGTACAGGCGAGGTACGCGCGCAACATCCTCGTCGGGTTCGCTCGCATGAACGGTCAGTCGATCGGGATTGTCGCCCAGGAGCCGGCGGAGTCGGCCGGGGTGCTGGACATCAACGCATCAGAGAAGGCGGCGCGATTCATCCGCTTTTGCGACGCGTTCAACATCCCGATAGTCACGCTGGTGGACACGCCGGGTTTCATGCCGGGCACGGCGCAGGAACACGCCGGGATCATCCGGCGCGGGGCGAAGCTGCTTTACGCGTACGTGGAAGCGACGGTCCCCAAGGTCACGGTCGTCACCCGGAAAGCGTACGGCGGGGCGTATATCGTGATGAGCAGCAAGCACCTCCGGGGCGATATCAACTACGCCTGGCCGTCTGCAGAGATCGCCGTGATGGGCGCAGAAGGCGCTGTCGCCGTGATCGGCCGCAGGGAGATCGCAGACGCCGACGATCCGGAGGCCAAGCGGCGCGAACTCGTCGCCGATTATCAAGAACGATTCTCAAACCCGTACGTCGCGGCGAATCGCGGGTACCTTGATGACGTGATCGACCCGGCCGATACGAGGCCGAAGATCATTGCTGCGCTCAAGATGCTGCGGAACAAGACGGACACGATGCCGGCAAAGAAGCACGGCAATATCCCGTTGTGATGGACCCGTACGGCGGTTTAGCCGCCCGGCGGGAATCGAACAAACGATACGAGCGGTGACGACGGTCCGCCGCCCATAGTCCGACGAGAGGAATAACGAGAGTTGCGGAGAAAAGTAACGGTTGTAGGCGCCGGAAATGTCGGCGCGACCACGGCACAGAGAATCGTAGACAAAGCGCTTGCGGACGTGGTGCTGGTCGATGTCGTTGAAGGCCTGCCGCAGGGCAAGGCGCTGGATATGGCGGAGAGCACCCCTGTCTCAGGGGCCGATGTCTCGGTCACCGGAACTAACGGTTACGAGGAGACAGCCGGTTCAGACGTCGTGGTGATTACGGCGGGGATCGCACGCCGCCCGGGCATGAGCCGGGACGACCTGCTGCTCACCAACATGAAGATCATGACGTCCGTCGTCACGGAGGTCGTGAAGCACTCCCCCGGCGCGATCCTGGTCATCGTTTCAAACCCGCTGGACGCCATGGTCCAGAAGGCCTACGAGATCAGCGGATTCCCGAAGGAACGCGTCGTCGGCATGGCCGGAATCCTGGACACGTCCCGGTTCCGGACATTCCTGGCGCAGGAGCTGAACGTCTCCGTGACCAACGTCTCGGCATACGTGCTTGGCGGCCACGGTGACTCGATGGTGCCACTTCTCGGGACGACCACTATCGGCGGCAAGCCGGTTACCGAGATGATCGATGCGGACAGGCTTGAGGAGATCGTTCAGCGGACCCGGGACGGCGGCGCAGAGATCGTCAACTACCTGAAGACCGGCTCCGCCTATTACGCCCCCTCCGCAGCTGCAACGCAGATGGTAGAGGCGATACTCGGCGACCGGAAAGAGATCCTGCCGTGCGCCGCCTATCTCGAAGGTGAATACGGGATCAACGGACTCTACGTCGGTGTGCCGGTGAAGCTGGGCGCCGGCGGGATTGAAGAGATCATCGAGATCGCCCTGACGGACTCGGAGGCCGCTGCGTTGAAGGCGTCCGCAGACTCGGTCCAGGAGTTGATCGACGTAATGGCGGCGAACACGGATTAACCCGCTTCGGACGGTAATTCAAACGGGGCGGGAAAACATCCCGCCCCGTTTTCGCGTTCACTGACCCGCTGGTTGCCGCCTGGAGCGGTTTCCTAGATTCCGTCGATGATCTTGTTGAACGTCTTGCTGGGGCGCATTGCGCTGGTTGCCAGTTCAGCATCGAGCATGTAGTACCCGCCAAGGTCCTGCGGCGATCCCTGCGCTTCCTCGAGTTCCGCCAGGATCGTCTCCTCGTTTTCGCCCAGGGACGCGGCCACAGATTCAAACCGGTCGGCCAGTTCGGCGACTCCGTCCTGTTTATGGAGGGCTTGCGCCCAGTACATCGCAAGGTAAAAAACGCTGCCGCGGCTGTCCAACTCGTGCACTTTTCTCGAAGGCAACCGCGCATTTGACAGGTAATCGGCGGTCGCCGCATCAAGGGTGTCAGCGAGAACCCGCGCACCCGGGCTGTCGAACTGCCCGGCAAGATGCTGCAGCGAGGCGGCGAGCGCCATGTACTCACCTATGGAGTCCCACCTCAGGTGGCCCTCTTGCTCAAACTGTTGCACATGCTTTGGCGCAGAGCCCCCCGCACCGGTCTCAAAGAGGCCGCCGCCGTTCAAGAGGGGAACGATGGACAGCATACGGGCGCTGGTGCCGAGTTCCAGGATCGGGAACAGGTCTGTCAGGTAGTCACGCAAAACGTTGCCGGTCACAGAGATCGTGTCTTCACCCCTGCGGATGCGTTCCAGTGAGAACTTCATAGCCTCAACCGGCGGAAGGATCCGTATATCAAGCCCGTCCGTGTCCTGATCAGCGAGATACTTCTCGACCTTGAGAATCATTTCTGCATCGTGAGCGCGGGCGCTGTCCAGCCAGAAGACGGCGGGGGTGCCGCTAGCGCGTGCGCGCCTGACCGCCAACTCAACCCAGTTGCGTACCGGAACGTCCTTCGTCTGACAGGCGCGCCAGATGTCTCCGGCTTCCACCGTGTGCTGGATCAGCGTGTCGCCGTCAGCGTTGACGATGCGGATGACCCCATCGGCGCGGGCTTCGAAGGTCTTGTCGTGAGAGCCGTATTCCTCCGCTTTCTGCGCCATCAGCCCCACGTTAGGCACGCTGCCCATGGTCGTGGGATCGAGTTGGCCGTTCTGTTGGACGTCCCTGATTATGGTGTCGTAGATCCCGGCGTAGGTTGAGTCAGGAATGATCGCTTTCGTGTCCTGCAGCTCACCCTGCGCGTTCCACATTCTTCCGGAATCACGGATCAGGGGTGGGATGGAGGCATCGACTATCACGTCGCTTGGCACGTGCAGATTCGTGATGCCACGGTCCGAGTCCACCATCGCGATGGCCGGACCCTCATCGTAAGCGGCCTGGATATCGCTCTCTATCGATGAGCGTTGATCCTCCGGCAGATCTGAAATCTTGGCGAGGAGGTCGCCAAGTCCGTTGTTCGCATCGACTCCCAGCGCATCGAGCGTGGCTGAGTGATTCAAAAACACCTTTTCAAAGAAGGTACGGACGCCGTGTCCAAAAATAATCGGGTCTGACACCTTCATCATCGTGGCTTTGAGGTGGAGGGAGAACAGTACGTTCTGCTTCTTCGCATCCTGCACCTGCTCCCGAAAGAATTCGACCAGCGCTCGCTTGCTCATGAAGGTGGCGTCAAGCACTTCACCGGCCATGAGCGGAAGTGACTCTTTGAGCATCGTTACCGCGCCATCGGCAGCGACGTGCTCGATATTCACGGTCGTCGCCGCCTGGAGAGTGACGGACTTTTCGTTGTGCTGGAAATCATCGGCATTCATCGCCGACACGTGAGTCCGGGAATCATCGGGCCAGGCGCTCATTCGCGGCGGGTTTGCGCGGGCAAAGTCCTTTACCGCCTTCGGTGCGCGCCGGTCCGAGTTGCCTTCCCGCAGCACGGGGTTCACCGCACTTCCCATCACAACGTCGTAACGGGCTTT
>JADFQR010000050.1:7426-7883 GCA_022561735.1 Chloroflexota bacterium
CGATCGCCCGATCGTAACGAGCCTTCGTCTGCGCCTCTTTCTCGTCGCCCGGGCCCTCCGGGTAGTCCGGGAGTCCGTACCCCCTGGCCTGCAATTCCTGTATGCACGCCTTCATCTGTGGAACGGAGGCGCTGATGTTGGGGAGCTTGATGATGTTCGCTTCCGGGGTTTCCGTCATACGGCCCAACTCGGCCAGATCGTCGGGGAACTCTTGCCCGTCTTTCAGCACATCGGGGAACTGGGCCAGAATCCGGTGGGCGAGTGAGATATCACGGGTCTCCACCGTCACACCGGCGGCTCCTGCGAACGCACGTATAACTGGCAGAAGCGCGTGTGTGGCCAGCGCCGGAGCCTCGTCGGTCCATGTATAGATGATCGTGGGCGAGTGGTTCATATTTGTCCAGATGAATATTCAGTGTGACCGGATAGCAGACAGGTGTGCCAGTATAGGCAGGAA
>JADFQR010000051.1 GCA_022561735.1 Chloroflexota bacterium
CGCCACATGGCGAGTACCGGGGATGCCGAGATCGGGGGGCCGGATGTCGGCCGTCCAATCGTTGAACCAGTTTGAATTTCGGCCGGTATATCGGTTTGGAACGCCCGCTTCATGAGTGGATACCCACATGCCCTCAGGGTGTACCACTCACTTGACCCCCATGCTGAGCCTTACGTAGTGTGGTCTATGCGGAACACCGGTACACGGACCGGCGGGCCGGGCGGCCTCATCCTTTGGGGCCGGGAGTTAACGCGGCGGCGCCAGAAGTCCGGGCCGGAGGGCATTTGCGAAGTACTGAAAAAATCGACCAGAGGCACCTTGCCGGCAACCGGCCAATGGTCGGCGACGATAACAAAGACACGACCGCTATGAACACTCGCACGGAGTTGGTCGGGCGGATCGCCGCAGGGCTTGCGCACGATTTGAACGGTCCCATCGGCGTCATGCTCGGATTCACGCGACTCGCCCTTGAGAAGCTGGAAGCGGACGATTCCGCCAGCGTGACGGGGATTGTTGAATATCTCAAGATGATCGAGAATGCTGGAGAGAACGCTCGTGATCTCGCAAAAGACATGTGGGACTTCGCCCGGATGACTCCGGGGGAGATCCGCGAATTCGAGTTTGTAGAGTTACTGGAGAAATCAGCGAGACTGGTCGCTCCATCGCTACGCGTGGCCGCCATCGAACCGCCCGTTCCAGGAGAATTACGGGCGCAGACGGTAACGGGCGACAGGGCCATGTGGGCGCACGCGCTGGTCGGCGTGATGATCAACGCACCGACAGCTTTACCGGGCGGGGGAAGTGTTTCCCTGAAACTGGAAAGACATCCAGACGGGACAACACTGGGCCTGGAATTAATCGCATCGCCAAACGAACCCGGGGTCTCCGCAACGCCACCGGCGCCCGCGCAGGACTGGGTGTGCGGTGACTCCGCGAGGGCCGTGATCGACGGTCTCGGCGGTTCATTGAGATCGTCATCCAGACTGAGCGTCGAGCAATCCGGAATTGAAATTATCATACCCGTAGGCGCGTCCGGCGGAAGGGATTAAAGTTGGTATCGATCCGTACTGGAATTAAATCCGTACCCCGTCTAAGCGAGGAGGAACGCCAGGTGGTTGGCGAGCCTATTCGAGTTCTCATGGTGGATGATCACGAGTTGATGCGTGAAGCCTATGGGACACTTCTAAGCGAAGATCCCGGCATCGAGATCGTCGGCCTGGCAGGCGATGGTCAACAGGGTGTGTCCCTCGCAGCCAAGCTTCAGCCTGATGTCGTAATCATGGATGGCCGGATGCCGCGTATGAACGGCGTGGACGCGGCAAGGATCATTCGTGAAACGCAGCCTGACATCGGGATCGTGCTGCTTTCCGCGTATGACGATGATGATTTCGTCCGTGATTTCCTTGCCGGCGACCCCAAGGGCAAGGCGTATATGTTGAAGCAGTCCCTGACCACGCTGCCCGATCTTATCCAGGCGATCCGGGACGTGGCGGACGGGAAAACCGTGCTCGCACCGCCCATCGTCGCCAAGCTGGCCGGCGCAGGAAACTCACCGGAGAGCGCGTTCCTGGCAGAGTTGACCGAGCGGGAACGCGAGGTCCTGGACTGCATGGCGCGCGGGCTTAACAACGCCGCCATCGCAGAGGAACTGTTCATCCAGCCGAGGACCGTTGAACGGCACATCGGCAGCATCTTCTCCAAGATGCGCCTGCAACAACAGCCTTCGGCGCACGCGAGGGTCAACGCTGTGCTCGCATACCTGGAGGACACAGGCAGGTTGAAGAGCGGCCGGGCGGAGAACTCCGACGCTTTTTAAAGTTACGCTTTCATCGGACAAGGTTTGAAAATACGCCCCCGGTTGATCCGGGGGCGTGTCGCGTAACAGACGCCACGGGTACGGCCAACGCCGGGTACCTTGCCGGGATTGCCTACTGTGCGGTCATGCCGCCGTCGATCACGAGTTCGCTGCCGGTCACGAACCCGGACTCGTCCGATGCGAGATACAGAATCCCGTAAGCGATATCTTCCGGGACACCCATGCGGCCAATCGGCGTCCGGGCCACGCGCTCCTCACGCACGCCCGGCTGGGAGTGCAGGCCGTCAGTCATCGGCGTGTCCACGAACCCGGGATGCACGGAGTTGACCCGGATATTTACGTCCGCGTACTGGATCGCAGCGGCCTTTGAGAATGCGCGCACCGCTCCCTTGGAAGCGTGGTATGCAGTTCCGCCCTTGCTGCCCACGTTGCCGTATATGGAAGAAATGTTGATGATCGACCCGCCACCGGCCTTGCGCATTTCAGGGATCGCGTGCTTTGTTCCGAGGAACACACCCCTGGCGTTCACGGCCATGACCGCGTCCCAGCCCTCTACCGTCTGTTGTTCCGTTGGTGGGCGGCCCGGCGCCGATATGCCGGCGTTGTTTACGACGACGTCGAGCTTTCCGAACCGGGCGACAGTCTCAGCCACGACCGCCCGCCACTGATCCTCATCGGTGACATCAAGCTTGATGAAGGCCGCCTCGCCGCCGTCATTGCGGATGTCAGACTCAAGCGCCGGTCCACGCTTATCGTCAACGTCCGCGATCACCACGCTGGCGCCCTCCGCCGCAAACAATCGCGAAGTGGCCTCGCCGATCCCCGATGCGCCCCCGCTGACGATAGCGACTTTGCCTTCCAGTCTCATGGCTGCACCTTCTCTGACCTGAGGCCTGTTTAACCGGCCGGAATGTAACACGGCGTTATTCCAGCCGGCTCATTCCCCCGAACCGCGTTGTACTCTCGTGCAATCAAACCCGTATCAATCTCAACCGTACATCTGCCGGGAGCGCGAGATGCCAGCGAGAACGACTGCGCTGAAGAAATACGAGGTTCAGCCGGAGAAATTACGCTGGATTTGCGATCTGCAACGGCTCAATTTCGAGTGCACGGATGAACTGGAACCTCCATCCGAGTTCATCGGCCAGGACCGCGCTGTATCGGCGGTCCAGTTCGGCCTGGGCGTGGACCGGCCCGGATACAACGTGTTCGTGACCGGGTTGACCGGCACGGGCAGGACGAGCGCCGTGGAGGCGCTGCTGGCGCGGGTGGTTGAAGAGCGGGCGGCATCCGGGGATCAACCTGAAATAAGGGACATCTGCTTCGTACACAACTTCTCGCAACCGGAACGTCCGGCGGCCCTGATCCTTCCAAAAGGCGGCGGCCGCGAGCTTTGCTCGCTTATCTCCGGGCTGCTCGAAACACTGCGCCGCGAGATCAATAACGCGTTCACAAGTGACGAGTACAGGGTGGAGCAGAAAAGGATCACGGACGCGGGGACGGCGCGTCGGCAGGAACTGATACAGAAATCGGAAAAGTTCGCCACCGAAAAAGGGTTCGCCATCCAGATATCGCAGGTCGGAATAGCCGTCATCCCGCTCCTCGACGGCAGCCCGATGGATGCTGAAAAGTACCAGGGCCTGCCCGACGAACAACGTGAAACACTCGACGCCGGCCGGAAAGAGGTCTCGGATAACGTTGAGGCCGCCATGCGGGAGGTCCAGGAGAGGGATCGGCAGCAGGTGGAGGAACTGGCAGCCCTGGAGCGACGCGTTGGCGAGCAAACGATCAAGTCCCCGTTCGACGAGTTGTTCGACAAGTACGAGCCCGGTGGAAATCCTGGCGTCTTCCTCAAGGGTCTTCACGAGTACACGCTGGGACACCTGGATATCTTCCAGGGCAAGGACAAGTCGCCAGAGCAGCCACCGGCAATGGGCCAGTTCCCACCCACGCCAGATGTGAATCCCATGCTGCCGTTCGAGGTGAATCTCTTCGCCGATCACGGCGAGACCGCAGGTCCCCCGATCGTGATCGAGCAGCACCCAACTTATTTCAACCTGTTCGGGAGGATCGAGCGCCAGGCCGTGCTCGGCACTTACGTAACAAATCACACGATGTTGCGCGCCGGATCGATCATGTCCGCGAGCGGGGGATACCTGGTGATGCAGGCCAGGGACGTGGTGACGTCTCCCGGTTCCTGGGAAGCGCTAAAACGCGTCCTCCGCACCGGCCAGCTCATGCTGGAAGACCCGATGGACTTCACGCCCGGCGTGACGCCACAGGGCCTCCGCCCCGAATCGATTCCCGTCAACGTCAAGGTGATCCTGACCGGGGATATGCAGATATACCAGACACTGGCTTCCCTCGACCCCGAGTTCTGGGAGGTGTTCAAGGTGCGGGCGGATTTCGATTCCCAGATGGAGGCGACGGACGATCATGTCTCGGCAATCGGCTCGTTCATCTGCGGCGTGGTGACTGAAAATGAGCTGAACCACTTCAAGCGTGACGGGGTTGGAGCCGTAGTCGAGTACGCGAGCCGGATGGTTGCGGAGCAGGGCAAGCTTTCAACCCGCTTCGGTTTCATCAAAGATTTGATCGTGGAGTCTTCGTTCTGGGCGCAGAAGGACGGTGCCGATCTCGTCCAGCGTGAACACGTGGAGCAAGCGCTTGAACAGCGCGTCTACCGCTCCGGACTTGTATCTGACCGCATCCAGGAGGCGATGCTCAGGGGCGATCTCATGGTGGATCTTGAAGGCGAACGCGTCGGCCAGGTCAACGGTCTCGCCGTCTACCAGATGGGAGACCTGGCGTTCGGCAAGCCGAGCCGAATCACCGCTCGAACGTACATGGGCCAACAGGGAGTGGTGAATATCGAGCGCGAGGCCAACATGAGCGGAAGCACGCACGACAAGGGCGTGCTGATCCTGGGCGGCTTCCTTGGCTCCAGGTTCGCCCAGGACTTCCCGCTGTCCGTCGCCGTGAGCATCGCGTTCGAGCAGTCCTACTCTGGCGTGGACGGCGATTCCGCCTCGTCAACGGAGCTGTACGCCATCCTGTCCAGCCTCTCCGAACTGCCGATTCGACAGGGGATCGCCGTCACCGGCTCGGTAAACCAGATGGGCGATATCCAGCCGATCGGCGGCGCCAACGAGAAGATAGAGGGCTTCTTTGACCTGTGTCGAGCCGCCGGGATGACGCAGGACGTCGGGGTCATGATTCCCCACCAGAACGTGGACAATCTCACCCTTCGCCCGGATGTGGTCAAGGCGGTGGAAAAGGGCGAGTTCCATGTTTACGCCGTCAAGACGATCGATGACGGTATAGAGGTCCTGACAGGTGTTCCCGCCGGAAAGCCCGGAGCGCGTGGCCGCTATCCAAAAAAGTCGGTCAATGGCCTGGTATCGGAGCGTCTCCGGCAGATGGCGGAAGTGATGAAAACGTACTCACGCATTTGAACCGATGTTGGTCAACCGGGCGCCAGCGCGGCGGGAGACGATCCCCGTTTAACCCCTGATTGGTTACTCAGACCTCTCGTAGCAACCGGGCATACGTGGCACAGTAAGGCGTTCGGGCCTTCCCGAACCCGATGCAAGACCGTAGTCGAATAGCAGGCGAATCAAGGGTGTCGAGCGAAACCGGTCCGGGCTGCGGCGAAAACTCCCAGAGCTCCAGATCATGAATCGCCTGGCAGCAAGGGTCCGATCCACTCGTTACGGCTGGTGGGTGGCTATCGCCGGGTCGTTCAACATGGCGTTGACGTCCGGGCCCACGTTCCACGCGCAGAGCGTTATCTTCGCCGCCGTGGAGGCCCAGACCGGTTGGAGCCGTACCCTGGTCACGGGCGTGGGGACATTTGGCCGTTTCGGCGGCGCCTTGCTGGGGCCGGTTGAGGGCTTTCTGGCGGACCGGATCGGGCCGGCATGGATGATGCTCGTCGGCCTGATCATCGGTGGGCTGGGGTTCATCATGCTGTCGCAGATGGGCGACAGCCCGATCATCTACTACGTCGCCTATTTCATCCTGTCGCTGGGTTTCTCCGGCGGCGGTTTTGTGCCAGCGACGGCCGCCGTAGCAAAGTGGTTGCCGACACGCCGGGCGACCGGCATCGCGATCGTCCTGGCCGGGAGCAGTATCGGCGGGTTCATGGTCCCGGCCATCTCATGGGGCATCAGGCACCACGGCTTCGAAGCGACGATGATCTCGATCGGCATCGCCGGCATCGTGGCCGCCCCCGGTTTCTTCTGGGCGATGTCCCGTCGCGGCGTTCTGCCCAACACCGCAACCGTCGATGACTCCGGCGAGCTAAGGGTCGCCGTTGACGACGGGTCGTTCACTCTCCGGGAGGCGATGCACGCACGAGCGTTCTGGGTGATCGCGATCACGCATTTGCTATCGAATCTGTCCACGGCCGCCGTCTCCGCGCACCTGTTCCTGGCGCTGACCGATGTCGGCATATCGGATGTCAGGGCGGCTGGCGTCATCCCGATCTTCGTTGGAATCTCGTTTTTCGCTCAACTGGGTGGAGGGTTCGTCGGGGACCATTTGGACAAGCGGATCATGCTGTCCGTCAGCATATTCGTACAGGCCATCGCAATGGTGGTGCTGGCCTACGCCACCAGTTACTCCGGAGCGGTGCTGTTCGCCGTGCTGTGGGGCATCGGATTCGGCACCAGGACGCCGATACTCCATGCTCTTCGCGGCGACTATTTTGGCAGCCGGTACTTTGGTTCAATCCTCGGGATATCGAGCGTGCCGATGATCATCGGCATGACGGCCACGCCGGTGCTGGTGGGCCTGACGTTCGACATGCAGGGCACCTACCAGTGGGCCTTTCTCTTTACGGCGGTGACGGCCTTTATGGGATCAGGGTTGATCCTTTTTGCCAGGCGTCCCATCCGGCCATCGCGCGGCGTGTTCAACCCCGGCGTAACCGCTCCAACAACGGCCATGGTCGAATCCACCGCTGAATCCGGCCCCGGCGACTGACATCTCAGAGATCAGTAAATTGGCGCCTGCCCGGAGAGTGACGGAGAAGTCACATGGCAGAAACCCATCCCGGCTGGAAGGTGAAATGGTAACTTTGCCGCGGCTTCAATCGATCTCACGCACCGGTGGCGCACGTCTATGTCCGCCCCCGTCATGCTAAATCCCAACCCGTCAAAGGATTGTGTTCCAAATGCCCGATAGTGACATCTGTTTCATCCCGGCGGTCGAGCAGGCGCGAATGGTTCGCGACAGGGAGGTTTCAGCGGTCGAGTTAATGCGGGCGCATCTGGACCAGATCAAGCGCGTGAACCCGGCCGTCAACGCCGTCGTCACGCTGGTCGCAGACGAGGCGCTGGCCGGGGCGGAAGAGGCAGATCGTGTCCAGGCGCGCGGTGACGATCTCGGCCCACTGCACGGGTTGCCCGCTGGAATCAAGGACCTGGTTCCAACTGCGGGAATCCTCACGACCTTCGGCTCGCCGATATTCGCGAAAAACGTGCCGGACGCCGATGCGTCCATCGTGCGCCGCATGAAGTCGGCCGGGGCTATCGTGCTCGGCAAGACCAATACGCCAGAGTTCGGAGCCGGTTCCCAGACCTTCAACAAGGTATTCGGAGCGACGCTCAACCCGTACGACACGTCCCGCACCTGCGGCGGCAGCAGCGGCGGCTCCGCGGTCGGGCTGGCGTGCGGCATGTTCCCGGTGACGGTCGGGAGCGACCTCGGCGGCTCGCTGCGCAACCCGGCCTCGTGGTCGAACGTGGTCGGGCTGCGACCTTCGCAGGGACGCGTGCCGGCGTCCGGCAACGCCCTGCCGTGGACAACGATGAGCACATCGGGACCGATGGGCCGCACCGTCGCAGACGTGGCGCTGCAGCTCTCGGTGCAGGCCGGTCCGGACCCGCTTGTGCCGTCGTCGTTGCAGGAAGACCCGGCACGCTTTGCCGACGCTCTTGGGCGGGACTTCTCCGGCACCCGTATCGCATGGAGCCGCAACCTCGGCGGACAGCCGATCGAGCCGGTTCAGACGCAGGTGCTGGACACACAGCGGCACGTT
>JADFQR010000052.1 GCA_022561735.1 Chloroflexota bacterium
CCGGAGGGCGTTTCTGACCCTGGTTGCCGTCAAATCTGCTGTCAAACGCGAACCAGTCCCGGTGGCGGCGAGGCTCCCAGAGCCGGTTTTACGTTCAAATTGCTGGTGGAGCTGGCGGGGATCGAACCCGCGACCCCCTGGTTGCAAACCAGGTGCTCTCCCACTGAGCTACAGCCCCGGTGTGTGGCCCTGGAACACCTGTTCATAAGACCCTCAATAGCATAATCGCCGGTTGACCCTGCGCGCCATCTGCGATTCAATCAATAAGCGACGCCAACGTAGCTCAGGGGTAGAGCAGCTGTTTCGTAAACAGCAGGTCACAGGTTCAAATCCTGTCGTTGGCTCCATACGTCACTCAATCGTAAAAGAGGCGCCGGCTCGGGCGCCTCTTTTCGCGTTGGGGCCCAACCGGCCCGCGTCAGTTTGCGCGGGCACGTCCGGCGTTTTGGCACAGCACCTGTGACGCCGGTACTTGTCGTCCTGTCGTCCGTCCCGATCGTTCTGAGCGGTGCGGGAACGAGCCATCGCCGGATGACGAATCACCCCGGATCATCCAGGCTTCCCGGGCGTTGGTCTCGATGATCTGCCCCGGGACGGTGCGCCGGTGCGAGATTAAACGCGCCGTTTTGGCAAAGTTCATAGGTGAACACCCCGATACGGCCACGCTACTTCTGTCCCACAATTTGACTCGGGCGGATTGCTGAATCGGCCCCGGCGCGGGCCGGTAGCGTTGTCGCGGTCCCACCGATCGCGAACGCCCGCAGATATGGCAGGCGCACAGGAGGCGAGACCGGGCATGGAGATCCCCAGCCGGGGCGTTGGCGGCGTCAGCTCAACGATACGAAATTCGCGACGCCCGGTCGACCGGGGCCGATTGCCGTATTTCATAGCCGTCGCGACGTTGACCATGCTGCTTGCCATGACCCTGGGAACGGCGGCGATGGTTCGAACCATCGTGGCCAACCAGAGCGACGACCGGTTTGAGGCGTTCGCCGCCCGGGCGTCCAACACCATCGACGCTGAGCTACGGGCCGTGATGTCTGAAGCCGATGAGGTGTCCAGGTTGCTCGTTGGCTCGCCCGAGGTCACTATCGGCGGTTTCCTGGATTTTGCGGAGGGGCTTCGAACTCTCGGATTACAAGCCAGCACCATAGGGTTTATCCCGCTGGTTCAGACAAAAGACATCGCTGATTTCTCTGCATCGTTGCGTAGACAGCGACTCCCCGGGTACACGGTCGCGCCCGCCGGGACAAGTGATGAGCAGTTCCCGGTCGCGTTCATCGACCCGCCCGGGGGAATCTCGGCCGGTCTCGGGGAGGATCTCGGACAAAACCCCTGGTTCGCCGAGGCGATGGACCATGCTCGGGACTCCGGACGATCTGCGGCGACCGCTCCGTTCCCGGGCGAGGACTCGCCTACCTTCGCGGTGTTCGCTCCGATATATGGTTCCGGTCAGCGCGTGCAATCGATTGATGAACGGCACGATGCGCTGATCGGGTTTGGGCTGACGCTTTACGAGACGGAGGCGCTTATGGCCGGCCCGATCGTTCGCGCCGACCTGTCAGATGTGCACATCACCGTGACCGACCAGGGATTGGCGGCGGCGCCGGACGGCGCTGATCTGGCGCTGCTCACACCATCCTCCCCTCCTGACGCAGGCGGCAGTCACGTCGTGACGACTATCGAAGTCGGGGGGCGGGAATGGCAATTAGATCTCCGCTCGGCGCCGTGGTTCGGCGTGAGCAGGCTTGAACGCAATGTCTGGATGATCGTACTCGGGGCGGGACTCGCCATCACCATCGCCGCCACGGGAGCGAGTTATTCGCTGGCGTCGTCAAGCCATAACGCCCGGTCTGACCTCCGGCTGATGAGCACACAGCTCTCCGTGTTCCTTGAATCAGCGCTGGAGGGCATCATGCTGGTCGATCGCGATCAAAAGGTCGTGTGGACGAACCAGGCCTTCGCAAATGCCTTTGGATACCGGAACGCAACGGAGTTAATGGGTCAATCCAGCCCGGAACTCGAGCAAGGCGCAGCGTCTTCCGTACTTGACCCCGTCAGCCTTGTCGACCGGATTGGAGAGATCTATTCCGACGAGAGCCTGACGGTGACAGCCGAAGACATCGTGTTCGTCCAGCCGTCGCCGGTGACTTACTCCAGAACATCGGTACCCGTGACCGATGAAGACGGTGAATACCGGGGCCGGTTGTGGGTGTACCGGGACGTTACCGGTGAGCGCGCTGCGGAGCAGGCCAAGGGCGTGTTTGTATCCATGGTGTCGCACGAGCTCCGCACACCGCTTACCTCTGTCATCGGGTTCCTGGAACTCGTGATCTCCGGCGCCGCAGGCCCGATAACGTCCGAGTCAGAGCGACTGCTCGGGATGGCGCGCCGAAGCAGCGACCGTTTGAAGAGGCTCGTCAACGACATCCTGGACATATCCCGGCTGGAGGGCGGGATCCGTGTTGAGCTGACTTCCGTCTCGCTGGTGCCGCTGATATCAGAGCTTCTGGACAACGTCCGTGGCGAGTTCGAGTCTCGAAACCTTACTTTGCAGGTCAACGTGCCGCCCGGTTTACCACCGATCAGCGCCGACTCAAGCCGGCTATTCCAGGTGCTGATGAACCTGATGACCAATGCGTACCGATACACGCCTGAGGGCGGCAAGGTGACGTTGTCCGCGCAGACGCGCGGTGACATGATCGAGATAGCGGTGGCTGACACCGGAATCGGGATACCGGAGCAGGACCGGGAGCGGGTGTTCGAGCGTTTCGTGCGGGTCGAGTCAGAGTCGCGCAAGTCACCAGGCAGCACGGGTCTCGGTCTCGCGATCGCCAAGTCCCTGACCGAGCTGCAAGGTGGCACGATTGAGTTGACGTCAGAGGTCGGGACGGGGACGACGTTCCGGGTGTTGCTGAAACGAGCGCCCACGGAAACGCCAACCGAGACGGTCAACGTAGCTGCCTGAAGCCTCCCCCGTTCAGTCACAGCCGGGGTTCAGTCACAGCTGGCAACGTGGACGCCACGACACGTCGATGCGCGGGCATGCGGCCGCCGGGACTGGCGATTATGCAGGTCTCCGGCCACAGGCTCGTACACCGGCGAAGACGCCCACCGCCGGGGGAAGTTAACGGCCGGCCAGGGTAGCGCCCGGGCCGGACCTGACGCGCCGACATCGGCCGTCGCCATCACGCAGGAGAGTGGGCAAACCCGGAACGCCTCGCATGTCACGCTGGATGGCGCGTGATCGGGACAGTAAAGGCTCCCGAGCCCAACAAGCCTTCAGACGGAATGTCGCGTCCGGGGTCCGATTCAGGGCGTTAAATCAGGCGGCCGCGGTGTACCTGTATCCGAACCCGCGGACCGTCTCGACCAGCCGAGGGCGTCGCGGGTCAACCTCGATCTTGCGTCGCAGGTGGCTGACACAGAGGCGCACGCTTTCAGGCGCTGCCTCCGTGGCGTCCATGCCCCATACAAGATCGAGCAGCCGTCCCTGGCTCAACACCTGCCCGCGATGGTTCGAAAGCACCGATAACATCCGGTATTCGAGCGGGGTAAGGAAGACCGGCGCGCCCCGGACGGAAACGGTATGTGCGTCGTGGTCCATTATCAACTGGCCGTCTGTAAATTCACGCCTGGCTGAGCCGGCGGCAGGTAAGGCCGCCCTGCGCAGCAGTGCCGCCACGCGTGCTTTTAGTTCATCCGTGCCGAACGGCTTGACGACATAGTCATCACCACCTACCCGCAATCCTCTGACACGGTCGGACTCGTCCCCGAGCGCGCTGAGGAACATCACCGGCACTTCGGAGACCTCCCGGATACGGCCGCACAGGTCGAATCCCGACATCCCGGGTAGGCCGATATCCAGTATGGCGAGGTCCGGCCGACGCTGGTAAAACGCGCGCAGGCCGTCCTCCCCATTCGTTGCAGAAACGACGTCGTGGCCCTCAAGACGCATCAGCGTCGAGACCAGTTCCAGGATTTCTGGCTCGTCTTCAACGACGAGCACGCTGGCGGCGTTACTCATGTACAGCGGTCAACTCCGGCACCGGTCATTACGGAAGTTCAATATCACAGTTCAAAGCTACATAAACGATACAAAAGTGACACACGGCGAAAACACGGGTTTGTCAGGATGAGGTTACGCGCTAAACAGTGATGAGGCGCCGGGCAAAAATCACGATCAGGAGCGATCAATGGCTGTACCCAGTGATGGACACGCGACATCAACCGCTGACACCAGCTCCAGGTCCCGGCACGGTACAGGCAGCCGGCTTCGTGGCGCAGTTGACAGACGGTTGATCCGCATGCGGGAGGGTATGCCGTGGGCCCGCAACGCAAACGCCCTGATTGTCGAGTCCTACGGAAACATCGTGGATCTCGATCTCGGGTGGCGGATGGCGGACGCCACGCTGCAGCAGCACAGGTCAGGGGAAATCATTCTTGACGCCAAACGGTTTGGTGCGCTGTCGTCCCTCTGGGAATCATTGACGGCTGAGATCATCAACATGCCGGGGCGCGACGAGCCGGACGATGCCCGGGAAATGGCGAACGAACTTGGTGCGGCAGTACACGACCGTCTCCAGAGAATGAGCGACGAGATGCGTCGTGACGAGCGGTCTGCGATGCGGCTGACACACGATTTCGAGACCCTTATCGACCTCGACCTGAGCTGGCGTCTGGTCGAACAGACCCTCACGGCGGCCGATCAGGGCGATATCGACCTGGAACGGGGCCGGGAGGAGGCCCTGAGGGAGAACTGGCGCGAGCTCACGACAGAGCTGGTCGCGATACTCGGACGTCACCAGAATGAGGAGATCGAGCAGCCGGCCGGGCAAGCCCTCGACAACCTGTTCATTTTCAAACGGGCCGCCTGACAGCTCATCGGCCAGGAGCAACTATTTCAAACCTCAAGAGGCGGCCGGTTGGGGCGGGTCGTTTTTCCCGCCCGTCATTCCGTCTGTCTTCAGAAAGACCGGCCGGCTTAGTCGCCCGGTGAGTCCACCACACCGCGCACACTCGCCGGGGCGACGGATGGGATCGTGACATCGCGCTGAGACGGGTCAAAAGCGGCGGCCGGCCTGTACCCGGGCACGATCTCAGCCACCCGATCACGCGCCGCGTTTTCTCCAAGTTCGGGAAGATCAGCCAACAGCCGTTCGGCCGCGGATACCATCCCCGTCTCGTTCTGCCGGTCGTTCAACACCCAGAGCTTGTCCAGCCCGGTGTCGGTCACGTCTTCGCCGGAGAAACTAAGCTCTTCGCTGAGTTTCTCGCCGGGTTTCAGGCCCGTGTAAACGATCTTGATATCTTCGCCCGGCGTCAGGCCAGACAGGGTGATCAAGGTCTCGGCAAGGGTGACGATCTTGATCGGGTCTCCCATCTCCAGGATGAACACCTCCCCGCCCTTGCCGACCGCCGCAGCCTGCAAAATCAGGCCGACGGCTTCCGACCCGCTCATGAAGTAACGTTCCACTTCCGGGTCGGTGACGGTGACCGGCCCCCCCGCCTCGATCTGGCGCCGGAAGATGGGCACGACGCTTGCGTTGGAGCCCAGTACGTTGCCAAAGCGTACGGCGATGAAACGAGTCTGAGAGGTCCGATTCAGCTCCCGTATCACGAGTTCAGCAAAGCGCTTTGTAGCGCCCATGACGCTGGTCGGGTTGACAGCCTTGTCGGTCGAAACAAGCACGAAGTTATCGGCGCCGATCTCGATAGCACAGCGCGCCACGGAAAGGGTGCCGCCCACATTGTTGGCGACGGCCTGAGAAGGCGCCTCCTCCATCAGGTTGACGTGCTTGTGAGCCGCGGCGTGGAACACCGAGTCCGGGTAACACTCGCGCATGAGGCGCAGTAGAGCCGGCTGATCGTTCACGTCCACTATCCGTGCCGTCAACGTGGTCTCCGGACCGATGAGCGATCTGATCTCGGACTCAAGAAAGACCAGTTCATTCTCAGCGCGGTCGGCCAGTAACAGGTGGGAAGGCCCAAGCACCGCAATCTGGCGGGCGAGCTCAGACCCGACCGATCCGGCCGCCCCCGTGACCATCACCTTCCGGCCCTTGATCGATCCCCGGATGAGCTCTACGTCAAGCTGAGCCTGGGGCCGTCCGAGCAGGTCCAGGATATCCACCTCCCGGATCTCTGAAATGCTAACCGTTCCGTCGACAAGGTCCGCCGTAGCGGGCAGGATCTTGCACTCGACCCCGGCCTCCCGGCACACCTCGACGATAGCGCGTTTTCGTGACGAACTGGCCGCCGGCATAGCGATGACGGCAAGGTCCACCGCGTAGCGCCTGACAAGCGATGGGATGTCTGCTATGGACCCGGCGATCGGCACGCCCATGATGGTCTGGCCAACTTTGCTGCGATCGTCGTCGGCGAAGACTACCGGCGCGTACTGGAACGAGCTGGTGCTGAAGGCCTGGGAGCAGAGCGAGGCGCCCATGTCGCTCGCCCCGATTATGAGTAGCCTCCCGCCGGAATCGCCCGTGGGAGAGCCGTTCATCGACCGCTCCCGCAGGATTCGGACCAGCAATCTCACTCCAGAGAGAAGGAAGATGTTTCCGGCGAAGTCGATCAGAAAGACGCTTCGAGGAAATCCGTCCAGGCCGAATAGCCAGGTCTGCAGGATGACGAAGGCGATTGAACTGATCGCCGTCGCCTGGAAGATGCGGATTATGTCCGGGATAGCGACGTAGCGCCACATACCCCGGAACAGTCTGAACCCGGCAAGGGAAGCGAGACGCAGGGCAAGAAGCGCCGGAAGGGCCTGCCAGAAGATGTCTCCCGGGATCCGGTCCAGGTCAAAGTCCAGGCGGATAGCGAAGGAGGCCCAGAAAGATGCCGTCACCAGTACGACGTGCAGCAATATAACTGCGACCCGGCGTGTGTTACCGCTCATTTTTGAAGCGATCATAAATGGATTAAGAAGGTTTGCCCCGGCCGGCTGATGCCGGCCAACTCTTTCACGACCGACCTAGCATACCGACTACCGGTTTACGAGCGATACGGGGGATACAACAGGGCTGGCTCGTTAAATCGATGAAGTCCGATCATCTCGCGGCAATCCGGCGTGTATGCCGACCTTCAACAGCTCCGGCAACAGCTCCGGCAACGGCTCCGGATGGGCGCTCGGGGAACTGCCCCCATGTTGACCCAGGTTGAAGCCGCGGTCAGTCTTGTGAGCCGTCGTTTCGACGGTGACGAGATTCCGGGTCTGTAGCTACCGCCGCGAGCTTCAGCAAGCCGGCCGTCGCTACAACCGCGCCCAGGAGAAATAACGGCATACGCGCCTCTGGGCGCTGAACGATCAATCCGTCTCCAAGCTGGGTCACCGCCAGGGCCACCCCGGCTATCGCCATCGCCGCCCATGGCAACAGTCTCATGATCGTGTGGGTCATCATCTGGCTCATCCGGGCACCCCCAGGTCAACACCTCGTGAGAACGCGATCAGCGCCTTCATCCGCATCCGGGACCGACATGGCGACCGACACGGCTTTGCTCCGTCCATCTGCGGCGCCTGGCCCAGCCTAGCGGATCACGAGGTTGACGAGTTTCCCGGGAACATAAATCCGGCGAACAATCTCAACGCCATCGATGTACGCCTTCACCCGGTCCGAGGCGAAGGCTGCCTCAAATGCTTGCTCCTCGGTCACGTCCGCCGGTAGCTCGAGGCGCTCTCGCACCTTTCCGTTGATCTGAACGACCACCGTGATCACCTCATCCGCCGCGAGTTCGTCATCCCAGCCGGGTAGCGACCCGTTTT
>JADFQR010000053.1 GCA_022561735.1 Chloroflexota bacterium
CACCTGGAGCTATGCCGTCTAATGTTGCGACATGGTTTACCGAATCCGCTTACCCGGACGGTGTTCCAACTCGCGGTGTCGTGAATCCCATCGGGGCGGACGCTCCGTCCCTCGTTCCTTCACGATCGCCTCGCTGATAATGCTGGCGACATAGATCCCTGGTCGTCACGGCAACCGGGCCCGCGTCAAAATGGGCGTGGGCCCGGCTCGATCTGGAATACCTGGCAGGACGCGGCGCGCTGACCGCGCCCCGCCGGCGGCTACGCGGGGTCCGGCTTCCGTGCCATGACGGTCGGGCTGTATTGCCGGTGTGCGTCAACCGCGTGACGTCTGCCGGCCGCCTGGACGTAGCGTTCAGCCGTTGCCAGCCGGGCCCAACCCCCGAGTTCCTTGAGAGCGAAGATGGAGATGCCGTTCTCGACCATCGTCGTGTGGCTGGTGCGGCGGATGTTGTGGGCCGTGCAGTCGGGAATGTTGAGGACCTTTCCCGCCGTGCGGAAGAACTCCCGGATAGCCGGGTAGCGCAGGCGTTCTCCGGTGGTCGTGACCCAGAGAGCGTCCGTCCCATCATCATCGCCGAGTATGTCCCGTACCCGCAGGTAGTCTCCTATCGCTTGGAGAGGCGCCGGGTTTAGCCCGACGGTCCGGTACTTTGAGCCTTTGCCCTTGAAAGTGATTGCGTCCTGCCCGTCGATCTGTGAGAGCTACCCTCCATTGGATGAGGCCGGGGGAAGCGCCCTATGCCCGCTGCATCTCATCCACCCTTGGATCCCGAAAACCCGGACATCCTGTACGGCTCTACCAGCTCCCTGTGGGACGCCCGTCACCCGATCGAGTGGGCGATCAAGCGGATTGCCGCCCTCGGCTTGCAAGGTATCGAGCCGTATGCGAAGCAGATCGAGGACCACCGTTCCAACCCGCTGGCTCTTAAGAAGAAGTTCGACGAGTTGGGCGTGACGCTGATCGATGTCTTGAACGGGGCGATAGGGCAGTCGACCAACTTCATCGACCCGGAAGAGACGCCGAAGACGATCGCCGACTATGTGGCATTCGCTCGTGACTTTCTTCAGCCGTTCGGCTGCGACGTCTGGAAGTGCAACATGGGCCCTCGCCCGGCCGGGGGTACGACGGAAGACCAGTTGAAGAGGGTTGCCGATACGCTGAACGAGATCGGTCACCAGACAATCGAGATGAGGATACGCGTTGCGCCGCACCCGCACCTCTGTTTCGCAATACGCGGTTTTTCGTTGACATCGATTCCGGTGACTTTGAGTTGAGTGGCGGTGGACGGTACTTGAAGAGCTGCTTACGGCCGCCCCGGCTGAAGATCACAAGATCGAAATGTGCCGGATGAAGCAGATTGTCGCGCTCTGACGCGGATGGGGTCCATTTCCGAGCGGTTATCTGGGAACCCGACGTCGCCGAACGTTGACGACGATCGATCACTCCTTGATCGATGGCTGGCTTCCCCGTGGGGCCTTGAAACGACCGCGCAAGCAGTCCGCCCAGAACCGGATCGCGACCTCACGGGCCATGGTCTGACCACCAACGGTGGGATACAGACTGGCGGGGCCCGCTGTGCGGTACCTCCGAACCTCCATATTGACCTCCGCCCAGACCGTTCGATCCCATGGAGCACGAATGGCCCTCTGCATTGCGCGACGGCGTTTTTCGTGCGCGGCCCGTTGTTTTACGAAGGCGACCCGTTCCTCTTGACGGCGGAGCCAGTAATCCTCGAGAGGCTCGTCCGGGGTCCAGTGTCGACCAGTTGGGCGCGGGTGCGAACTAGACGTGGGCCTGATTGGGAACCGGTCCTTGAGGAAATGACCGATCAGATGTCCCTGTATTTCAGCGATGCCTTCAACTCGACGGATTTCGAAGTCCAGGTCAACCGGGTTTCGCAGGCTACCGTCGTGACGACGGAGTTCATCATGGACCGTAACGCCGCCGACCGGCCGGTGGCACACCAGACATGCGAGCGCCATACGGAACGGTCCTGCCGCATCCCTGAACAGCTCGCGATCGCTCGGTTCGTAGTTAACGTAAGGTCCGTCAAGTACCCCGAGCAGTCCGATCTCGATCCAGGACAGGATCATTCTCATCGGCCGCGATGTGTAAAACCATTCGTCGATGACTCTGTAAACGTACCGAACGCTACAGCCCGCCCTCTCCGCCACCTGGCTCACCGGTCTCCCGATGAGCCAGGACACCATCACGCGACGCAGGTAACCGTCGCCGCCATCCCCGCTTCTTGGCGCCTTCGTACTGGTGCTGACCTCGAAAGGTGGGCCACCGAACCAGGGAAGCTGATCGATCATCCGCGCGAGCTCCCGTCGATATGAAGTACTGTCGTCGACGATCACACCTCTTGGTTCAGGAACGAGATAGGACCGTGTGACGGGTGTGTGCCCTTTGCCAGTTCTAGATTTCTTCTTGGTGAATGGCCAGATAGCCATTTCGAACCTCGATTTGGGAGGAGTCTTTGCGGTAGTAGCGCGGGCGCGCGGGAGATAAATGCATGCATGAAGCGTGCCGCACACATGAACCTGGGATGTACCTGACAAGCACTCGACGTGCCTGTGACTTCAGCATCACCGAATGGACGCTACACAGTTCGTGGGCTTCTTGGAATTGCCTGCTGGACAACCACCGCGCTGGTGGAGACGGGGGAGGGACCGATGTTCACTATGTCGAAACGCTTACCGTGAGATGACAGTCTCACTCGCCACGATGGTAGACGGGTGGAGCCGGCTCCTCTTCCCAATACACCCCAGTTACACTCTCGCCAGTGCGCTGAGCTTGGGGACACAGGGGGCAACATGGCCAACGATCACACGAACGATCTTCAGACTGTCGACGAATTGCTGCTGGGTGGGCTGAAATGGCGGTGCATTGGCCCACCGCGCGGTGGGCGAGTGGTCGCAGTAGCGGGCGACCCCGACGAGCTCGGCACTTTTTATTTCGGAGCCTGCGCCGGTGGGGTGTGGAAGACGGAAGACGCCGGCACTTACTGGGAGAACGTTTCCGACGGGTTCTTCGAGACGGCATCCGTGGGCGCGATTGCGGTCTCAGAATCTGATCCCAACGTGATCTACGCCGGCACTGGCGAGGCGTGTATCCGCGGGGACGTTACGCATGGGGACGGCGTCTATCGCTCAACCGACCGCGGTCGTACGTGGAAGAATGTCGGGTTGAGCGGCACACGACATATTTCCCGTGTTCGGATACATCCCGATAACCCGGACATCGCCTATGTGGCCGCTCTCGGCCACGCATTCGGTCCGAATACTGAACGAGGCATCTTTCGAACTATCGACGGTGGATCGACATGGGACCGCGTGTTGTACAAGAGCGAAAACGCCGGGGCGGCCGATCTTTCGCTCGATCCGTCGAATCCGAGGATTCTTTACGCGGCAATCTGGCAGGCGCGTCGCAACTTCTGGAGCATGACGAGCGGCGGTCCAGACAGCGGCCTGTGGCGATCGACAGACGGCGGCGATACCTGGACCGAAATCACGGATAATCCCGGTCTCCCCGACGGCCTGAAAGGACGAATCGGTGTTGCCGCGTCGCCTGCGAAACCAGGTCGACTGTGGGCGACAATCGAGGCCGAGGATTGCGGCATCTACAGGTCGGACGATTACGGAGACACCTGGGAGCTGGTAAGCGATGAACGCGATCTGCAGGGCCGTCCCTGGTACTACCAGCACATTTTTGCGGATTCGCAGGACGCAGATACTGTCTGGATCCTGAATTACAGTGCCTGGAAGTCGATCGACGGCGGCAAGAACTTCTCACAGGTCAGCACACCTCATGGCGACAACCATGATCTGTGGATCGACCCTGTGAACCCGCGCCGGATGATCGAGGGGAACGATGGCGGCGCCTGTGTCTCGTTCAACGGCGGTGAATCCTGGTCCACGATCTACAACCAGATGACATCGCAGTTCTATCACGTGGCGACGGACGATCGATATCCCTACCGGGTGCTCGGCACGCAGCAGGACAACTCGGCGATCAGCGTGCCTTCACGGACCAACAAAGGCGCTATCCCGTGGGGTGATTGCTACACAGTAGGCAACTCTGAAAGCGGCTACATCGTCGTGGATCCCCGCGACCCTGACGTCGTCATCTCGGGCGCAATTGGAAGTTCGCCAGGAGGCGGCGGGAACATGCTGCGGTACGACCATAAGACCGGGCAGGTGCGGATTATCACGGTCTGGCCTGAGGCGTACACGGGCTGGGGGGCCAAAGATTGGAAATACCGGTTCCAGTGGACCTATCCGATCCAGTTTTCGCCCCACGATCCAACGGTGCTATATGCCGCCGGGAACGTTGTATTTCGTTCAACGGATCAGGGATCGAACTGGGAACCGATCTCGCCCGATCTGACCCGTAACGATGTAACAAAGATGGAGCCTTCTGGCGGTCCGATCACCAAAGACACGTCCGCGGCTGAGATGTACGGCACGATCTTCAGCTTCGTCGAATCGACCCATGAAGCGGGCGTTTACTGGGCCGGTTCGGACGACGGTCTGGTTCACTTGTCTCGTGATGGTAGTGCGACCTGGAATCCGATCACGCCGACACAGCTCCCGGAGTGGAGCATGATCAACATGATCGAACTGTCTCCCCACGACCCGGCGACGGCGTACCTATCGGCCACCCTGTACAAGTTGGACGACAATCGACCGCTTCTTTACAAGACGAACGATTACGGGGACAGTTGGAGCGAGATCACTTCCGGCATCCCCGAAGACGACTTCACTCGTTGTATCCGGGAGGACCCGGAACGCCGCGGACTTTTGTATTGCGGCACCGAGACCTCGACCTATGTCTCGTTTGACGACGGCAACTCGTGGCAGACGCTCCGTGCGAATATGCCGGTGGTCCCCGTCTACGATCTCCAGGTAAAGGGAACTGACCTGATTGCGGCAACGCACGGGCGGTCTTTCTGGATCCTTGACGATCTTGAACAACTGCGGCAGATGACCCCGGATTCGACTGACGGCGAGTTCAAATTGTTCAAGCCGCGTACGACCGTGAGGTCTGCGGCGCCGTCAGGTGGACGGAAGCCCGCCCCGGGCAAGAGTTACCAACTCGCGCTGGGATCGAACGTCACCTTCACGGAGAGCGACACGCCGGAAGGCGCGCGGGAGCTAAAGTTCCTCGACGCGGGTTCAAATCCGCCGTCCGGTCCCGTATTCGCCTATTTCCTGAAAAAGGAACCGGCTGAAGGACAGGAGGTGGTGTTAACCGTTTTGGATGGAGCCGGTCAGACTATCCGCACCTTCTCGTCCAACAAACCGGAAAACGATGAAAACAACGACAGGCCCAGAGAACTACGGGTTCCTGCGAAAGCGGGCGTCAATCGGTTCGTCTGGGACACTCGATACGGACCCGCACGGCATGTGCCTGGCGACAAAACGACAGAAGATCGGCTGAGGGGCCCACTTGCGCCGCCCGGAAACTACAGCGTCTCTCTAGAGGTTGGTGGTGAGATCCAGACCGAAAGTTTTGAGATTATTAAGGACCCTCGTGTGCCCGCGACTGCCGTTGACTTCAAAGCGCAATTCGACCTGCTTATCGAGATCCGTAACAGGTTGTCCGAGGTCCATGACGCGATCAACACGATCCGCGGCCTCAAGCGCCAAGCCGATGAGTGGACACGCCGCACTCGCAACCATAGCGCTGCGGACGCCGTCTCATCGGCGGCGGCTTCGTTAAAAGACAAACTCACGGCGATCGAAGAAGAGCTGATTCAGACTGAGTATCGGGGAGCCCGCGATCGACTAAATCTGCCCACGAAACTGAATGTGAAACTTGCCGAGATCACCAACGTGGTCGCAGCGGCCGACTTCGCACCACCTCAGCAGGCGCGCGATGTACTGGCAGACGTAGGGAGCAGGATTGCGCCACATATGGAACAACTCACGGAGGTTGTAAACACCGACGCGGCAGAGTTTGAGAACCTGGTGCATGAACTGGAGTTGCCCGCCATGGTCGCCGACCCGACACCATGAATCGAATACGGGCTCAGATTGCGATGTTGCCCCGCGGGAGGGGCGTCATGGGTGCGTAACTTCGCGCTCATAACGTCGGCGGATCTCGTCGTTAGGTCGGCGTACCAGATGGGGAAGACACCTCTACTGCCGATATTCGCGGCCACACTGGGGGCGTCGGACGCCTTTCTGGGATTAATTGTATCGGTATCGACGCTTACCGGCATGGTGCTGAAACCGCTTGTTGGAGCTCTGTCAGACCGGTGGGGCAGACGGTCGTGGCTGCTTGCGGGTACGGCCTTTTTTGCCCTGATGCCGTTCACGTACCAATTTGTAGATACACCGGGCCAACTGTTCGCGGTCCGATTGATTCACGGCACCGCGACCGCCATTTACGGACCCGTAACGCTGGCTTACGTCGCCGAGTTGTCCAGCAGTCGGATCGCGGAACGATTGGGGTGGTTTGGGACCGCCCGCAACGCTGGATATGTGATAGGCCCGGCCGCAGCCGGTTGGATGCTTGTCACGATGTCACCGGTCGCCGTGTTCACCGTGATCGGACTCGTTAGCGCGCTCGCCTTTCTGCCGGTCCTTCTCCTAGGCGAGTCGAGGCCGTCGCACAAAGAGGAGGCGACACCGCTTTTATCTGGCGCAAGACGTTCGCTTCTCAATGGCATCCGTACCCCTGCGGTCTGGGCCACCGGCGCCATGGAGGCGTCCGCCTATATCCCGCTTTACGCCATCAAGGTTTTTGTGCCCGTCTACGCGTTGGCCGCGGGCGTTAACGTGGCGCTGGTCGGAACATTCTTCTCCCTGCAGGCGTTTACCCAGATGGTGGCCACGCCGGGAGGTGGCCGGGTGGCTGACCGCTTCGGCTACATCGTCTCATTTGGGACCGGAACGGCTCTTCTCGGCGCAACGCTGGCTTACCTGGCCACCGTCGACTCCGGCATCGGGTTCCTCGTGCCTGCGGTTTTGATCGGCATCGCTCAAGCACTGATCCTGCCCGCCGCCATGGCCTGGTTGGCGACGTCGATCGATAACGGCCGACTTGGGACGAGCCTGGGTCTCGTTGGCACTATGCGCAACGCCGGCAAAGTGGCCGGGCCGGTGATGGCCGGTCTGTTGATCGCCTGGGTCGGGTTCACGGCGACGTTGCACATCATGGCCGTGGTACTGGTGATAGTGTCAATTTTGATCTGGGCCCGCGGGGCTTTTGCCGTACATCAGAAACCCTCTCACCGTCGATATTCCGATCAGTCAGAGCGCATATCAACCGCACGCTAGCCGTGTATTGCGCCGCGTTGTGCCATCGGTAACCCCTGTTATGTGAACGCCACGCAGGAGCACGCGCTCGTAAAGCCGCTCGCGGGCCAAGTCACCGAGAGTCACGGTGAGCGGGTGCCGACGGTTCAGTTTCATATCCCGGTACGTGCAAACGAGCAGGACGCGCGATTGACCGATCTCACGAGCCATGAACTCCAGGAACGTCAATGATGGTCCGTCGGACCAGTGGAGATCGTCCAGCACTATCACCAGTGGTCGGGCCTGGCTGGCCGTCTTCAGGAAACTGGCGATCGAGTCAAATAGACGGAAACGTGCGCTGTCCGGGTCGTCCATCTGTGGCGGCGGCTGGAGATCTGGCAGCCGGTCTTTGATGTCTGTGACGATTTCGGCGACTACTGAGGCGCTGGAACCCATCTGGCGGCGAAGATCTTCCGGGTCGGCCTCTCG
>JADFQR010000054.1 GCA_022561735.1 Chloroflexota bacterium
TAGCCGTCGCTGCCGCGCACATTGGGTACCATCACCCCGAAGCCGCGCGACACGAAGTATTGGAAGCTGCGCAAGAACGTCGGCCGAAACTGTCCCTCCGGTCCGCCGTGGTAGTAAACGAGCCAGGGGATTTGCGTTCCCTTCTTGTAGCCGGCCGGCAGGTAAAGAAACGCGGGGACTTCGAGTCCGTCGAACGACTTGTACTTGACGAGTTCCGGGAGGCGAAAGCGTTTAATGTCGACTCCGCGCGTATCCGCTTTGGTTAGCGCGACAGGGGCGATCTGGGCGTGATCGAGCGACCATTTGTAGATCAGGCCGGGAGTGTTTGCATTGTTCAACGAGTAGAGCAGCGTGTTTCCCGTGAAGTTGACGTTGCCGGTGACCCCGCGATTCATTGCGGGGGCTTCAAGCGGCTGCAGCGTCGCCAGGTCGCAGCCCATCTATCAGTTCCAGCGCGTTGGAGATTGTCGGCGTGTCGAGCTGGCGAATTGCGTCCAGTTCGGCGTCGGTCAGCGGGGAAATCGGCTTGGCCAATATCGTCTCCTTTGAGTTCTTTCCGTTGAATTCTTTTGGCGATGGGAACCGCGTTGAGCGGGCCCGGTTGTCAGATTTAGATACCCATGATCCCGTAGCCGCCGTCTACCGGCAGCACATGGCCCGTGATCCCTGAGGCGAGATCGCTGAGCAGAAAGACCGCTGCGTCTGCGACCTCAACGTGGGTGATATTGCGTCCGAGCGGTGCTCGGTCAGCGTGTGCCCGGCGCATCTCGTTGAACCCCGGGAGACTGCGCGCCGCGAGTGTGGCGAGGGGCCCGGCGGACACGGCGTTGATGCGGACGGACTTCGGGCCGAACTCCGCTGCTAGCTGGCGGACCTCATTCTCCAGAGCCGCCTTTGCGGTGCCCATGACGTTGTAGCCGGGGTACACCTTTTCCGAGGCGTTGAAGGTCAGGGTTACGATCGAGCCGCCTTTCTCTCCCATGTGAGGGACGGCCAGCGCTGTTACCGGGATCAGGGTGAATGCGCTGACGTCGAGCGCCGTTCTGAATCCGGCGAGGCTGGTTTTAGAGAAATCGCCGCCCAGGTCGTCTCTTTCTGCGTACGCGATCGAGTGCACAACGAAGTCCAGCCCGCCCAGAGCGTTTACCATCGTTTCGTACGCCGCCTCGACCTGGGCCGGGTCCGTCGCGTCGCACTGAACAAGGCAGGGCTCGCCGAGGGCTGAGATCGCCTTGGTCACCGGCCCAAAGAGCCGTTCGGTCTGGTACGTGAACGCAAGTTCAGCGCCCGCATCCGCCAGCGCCTCCGAGATGGCCCACGCGATAGATCGCGCATTGGCGACCCCGAACACGACGCCCTTTTTCCCGGTCAGGTCCAATCTGGTCATGGGCTGCTCCAATGTTCCGGGGATGATGAACAGGAATATTCAGGGCGGTAAACATACCATTGGACGCCGCCGCGTCTACCAGTTTGTGTACGAGCCATCCCGCCGGTGCAGGTGGTTGAATACCGGTGGGCTGCTGCCGCGTTCGGCGGCCACCTTCTCGTCCACGTCAATCCCCAGCCCGGGGCCGTCGGGCACCGGGTAGCGTGAGCCTTCCAGCTCAAGCAACCGGGGGAACAGTTCGCGATCGTCCCGTCCCAGGTTCTCGGTGGGCGAGTTCCTGCACTCCAGCCATGCAAAGTTCGTGACGGCTGCGCCGAGGTGGACGCTCGCCGCGGTACAGATCGGCCCCAGCGGGTTGTGCGGCATCAGGTCTATGTAGTGCGCCTCAGCCCATCCCGCGATCTTAAGCGCCTCCGTGAAGCCGCCAACGTTGCAGATGTCCAGGCGGATGAAGTTGGCGAGGCCGCGCTCGATGAACGGGAGGAAGGTCCACTTGGAGTCGAACTCTTCACCGATGGCGAACGGAATGTCGGTCATGGTCCTCAGCGATTCGTAGGCTTCAGGCGACTCCGCACGGATCGGCTCCTCCAGGAAGTCGAGCGTGCCGGCCGGCATGCGCTGGGCGAACGATGCCGCCTCGGCGACCGAAAACCGGTGGTGGACGTCAATCCCGAGGACCGGTGCAGGGCCGATGGCCTCGCGCACTTTCGTCAGCCACACGGCGGTACTGGCAAGCGATTCCCGTGGCTCGTACAGATCGCCCCCAACGGAGCCGGAGCCGTCAGGCATCAAGGGGAGATTCCGGCGGATCACCGTCCAGCCCTTCTCCACCAGCATCTGGCAGTCTTCAACGAGTTGTGGGCCGTCCGGGGCGGTGACCGTCGCGAACGCGGGCACGTAGTCACGCTGCTTCCCGCCGGGCAACTGGTAGACTGGCACTCCGAGCGCCTTTCCGGTGATGTCATACAGCGCAATGTCGATCGCCGAGATCCCCGCCGTCAGGAGCAGGTTGCCCTCAAAATACTGCCCGCGGTACATGCGCTGCCAGAGGGCCCCGCGGGCCATGGGGTCGCTTCCGACGAGGAACTCCTTGAAGTATTCAACGACGCCGCGCACCGCTCGCTCGTGACCCGACAACCCGGCCTCGCCCCAGCCGTAGATTCCTTCATCGGTCTCAACTTTCACCAGGAACTGGTTGTGGTTACCCACCTGAACGGGGAAAACTTTGATATCGGTGATCTTCATATGGAAGCTCCGGTACAGGTTTGGGGCCGGATTGCCCGGATTACGAGGACGAACCGGGAAACGGGCGGTTTTTGTGCAGTGGATGGCCGTTGTCTGCCTGAATACTCGCGCAGCGCCGAGGCCCCCTGGACAGTGGTTGGCGGCTGACCTTGACACTCGCCGGACGGACGGTCGTCTGGTAACCTCGGTTTAATGAGTTCGGAGCCTGTTGGCTCCAGTATGAGGAAACTCCCCAATCAGTCGCAGAGTTCGCAACTTCGTTTGTGTATTGCCGGTCCTCCCGGCCCTGCGGCTACCCCCCGGCTCAGCCGCCCATCGCGGCCTTCGGGAACGTGACTCGGCTACGGTCGATTTGCACCCCGGGTTGAGACCCGCAACCAGGCGGCTCCTCCCGGACCAAACGTCGCTCCAGCGTCCCCGTGTGTCCGGGACGATCCGGGACGACACGTCCTTACCGGTTCGTTCATCACCATTCGTTTCTCCCCGAATCGTTTTTTCTTTGTCCAAGGAGGTACGACAATGACCCAGTTCGTGTTCGTCACTGGCGGCGTCGTGAGTTCTCTTGGCAAGGGCATCGTTGTCGCATCGATCGGAAGAATGCTCAAGAGCCGCGGCGTCAGTATCGGGGTGATGAAGCTGGACCCGTACCTGAACGTGGACCCGGGGACGATGTCTCCTTACCAGCACGGCGAGGTGTACGTGACCGGCGATGGGTCTGAGACCGACCTTGACCTGGGTCATTACGAGCGGTTTATTGACCTGGAACTTACCGCTGTGTCAAACGTGACCGCAGGGCAGATCTACTCGGACGTGATCTCCCGGGAGCGCAACGGGCGCTACCTGGGCGGGACGATTCAAACGGTCCCCCACGTCACCAACCTGATTAAAGAGCGGATTCACCAGCTTGCGGATGAGACCGGGGCGGAGGTGGTCGTCGTCGAAGTCGGCGGCACTGTTGGCGACATCGAGGGACTGCCGTTTCTTGAGGCTATCCGGCAGATTCGCAACGATGTGGGGCGGGACAACGCCACTTACGTTCATCTCACTCTCTTGCCGTACCTCGGATCGACAGGCGAGTTGAAGACCAAGCCGACGCAACATAGCGTCCAGGCGCTCCGGGGCATCGGAATCCAGCCTGACGCCATCATCTGCCGCAGTGACCGCGAGGTAAACGTTGGCCTGCGCGAAAAAATATCGCTTTACTGCGATGTGCCGGTAGAGGCCGTGATAGGGCTGGAAACACTGGACACGGTTTACGCGGTTCCGCTTCGCCTGGAGGAGCAGGGATTCGGAGACTTCCTTGCCGAGCGGCTGGGGATCACAAAGAGACCGGACCTGTCGGCATGGGCGGACATGGTCGAAAAACTTCGGGAACCAAAAGGCACTGTGCGCGTTGCTATCGTCGGCAAGTACGTTGAGCTACCGGACTCCTATCTCTCGGTTATCGAAGCGCTCCGGCATGCGGGGCTCGCCAAGAACTGTGAAGTCGAGATTGAATGGATCAAGGCGGAGGACATAGAGGAGCAGGGGGCGGACCAGATTCTCAACCGTGTCTCCGGGATTGTTGTGCCGGGCGGATTCGGGGAACGTGGGGTAGAGGGCATGATCGCCGCAGCGCACTACGCCCGCGAGCGCGGGATCCCTTACCTGGGTCTTTGCCTTGGCATGCAGGTGATGGTGATCGAGTACGCAAGGTTTGTTCTTGGACTGGAAGACGCGAACTCTTCCGAGTTTGACCCCAACTCCGAGAACCAGGTGATCGCCTTCCTTCCCGGACAGAAGGACCTGGGCGGCACAGGTGGCACGATGCGGCTGGGGCTGTACCCGTGCACCCTGAAACCGGGAACCCTCGCAGCGAAGGCGTATGCCTGCGATCTGGTCAATGAACGGCACCGGCATCGTTATGAACTGAATAACGACTATCGGGACCAACTGGACGAGGCTGGCCTGGTATCAAGCGGTACGGCCCCGGACGGCTCGCTGGTTGAAATCAGCGAGGTGAAAGACCACCCGTTCATGCTCGGGACGCAGTTCCATCCCGAGTTCGCATCCCGGCCTGACCGGCCGCACCCGCTGTTCCGGGAGTTTGTCGGGGCGGCGGTGGATACCTTGCGCGAGGGCGCGCAGCACGCCATGCCGCTGGAAGATTCACCGGCGGATGATGCGTCGTCCTCGACGGGGGAGGTCGCTCGATTGGGGATTTCTACGTAGAGGACCTTATGAACCTTGTGCTATAGTCGCGGCAAGCGTCTGCCGCGTGATCTTGCAGCGGTGAGGCGTGATGGGCCGGGACTTCCGGCCTCCCCGCCCTACGGGCACCTCCCGGCACTTGTCCGCATCGAAACGCCATCACGGCGTCGCGGACCTCGGTGAACAGCATCGAGCGGTCCGGTCCAGAGGCAGATAGTCCGCAAAGGCTTCCTGACGGATACACGGCGCCGGCCTGTATGGATAGGCCGGCACTCCGGAGAAAGACTCCAGACAGACTCCGTCCCCACACTTTACTAACCGATTACCCCGCAGCCAGCGCAACGCAGGCGCCGGGCTGGCTGGCATTGCGCCCGCCCTCCGGTCAGCTGCCGCACGGGCCCGGGCCACACATGACGCGTTCAGCGTCCCAAACCTTCGTCTCAAATGAGGCGCAACCTGGAGGAAATCCGCTGACTACTCAGAGCCAGACTCGCAGCCGGCGTCGCCGATCATCGCATCGGGGACGGAGATCAAACGGCCGCGGCCGCGGGGCGCCTGCGGGACTGCCGCAGGACGTCCAGTACGACGAGGGCGGTTCCCAACTCGGCAACGTCGGTGCGATGTCGATGGACGAGCTTCGCTCCCGGGCGCTTGAACTCAGCCTCAAGAACGGGATACCGCGGAAGCGATCCGACCTGGTACTCCAGATACTTGCCCGGCATGCCGAGGAAGCGGACCTGCTCCTGGGCATGGGAATCCTTGAGGTCAGCGGAGACGGCCACGGCTTCCTCCGTCCGCCGACCGGAAGCGCCACGGAATCAGACACAGAGGTCTACGTGTCACCGGCGCAGGTGCGGAGTTTTGGCCTGAGGCCCGGAGACCAGGTTGCGGGCGAGGTTAGAGCGCCCAAGGAAGGCGAGCGGTACTACGCCCTGATCCGGGTGGAGGTTGTGAACGGGCAGGACCCGGAATCGACACGCAACCGGAAGAAGTTTGAGTCACTCACCCCGATCTTCCCGGACGAGATCATCAAACTTGAGACCACGTCCAAGAACATGGCGACCCGGCTTATTGACATGGTCGCCCCCATCGGCAAAGGGCAGCGCGGGTTGATCGTCGCGCCGCCGAAGGCCGGCAAGACGATTCTTCTGAAGCAGATCGCGGAAGGCATCATCGCCAACAACCCGGGCATGAGCCTCATCGTGGCCCTGGTCGGCGAACGGCCGGAAGAGGTCACGGACATGCGGAGGTCGGTCGAGGGCGAGGTGTTCAGCTCTACCTTTGACGAGCCACCAAAGGATCACACGCGGGCGGCAGAAGCCGCGCTCGCCCGGGCCAAGCGCCTGGTTGAAGCCGGTGAGGACGTCGTGATACTGGTGGACAGTCTCACGCGCCTGGCACGTGCGTACAACCTCTCCGTTCCGAGCAGCGGCAAGACCTTGTCCGGCGGCATGGACCCGGTTGCGCTTTATCCGCCGAAGGGCTTCTTTGGCGCAGCCAGGAATTGCGATGAGGGCGGAAGCCTGACCATCCTGGCGACCTGTCTGGTTGACACCGGGAGCCGGTTGGATGATCTGATTTACGAGGAGTTCAAGGGCACCGGCAACATGGAGCTTCACCTGAGCCGTGTGCTTGCCGAGCGCCGTGTCTACCCGGCGATAGACATCCAGCGCAGCGGCACACGCCACGAGGAGTTGCTCCTGTCCGAGCAGGACCTGCGCCAGATATGGCTCCTGCGCCGCATGGTATCGATCATTGCCGCTGATTCCGGTGGTGACAACACCGTTGGTACCGAGCGGGTGATAGAGCACTTGGCTAAAACCAAGGACAACAAGGAGTTCCTGGCGGGCATCAACAAGGTGGGGTAAGCGCGCCGGGGAGGGGGTTTCCCCTTTCCTGAGAACCGGGGGACTGCAAAAAATGGTGGGGTCGCCGCTGTCTTGTGGACACGGCGGCCTCGCCGCGTCCGGGGACTCACGTTTGAGTTGCCCCAATAGTCGCAAACATGCGCCAAAAGTGCGATTTACGTGTCCGAAAAGTCGTTGACACTGATCTGGCCGCACACGTATTCTCCCTGCCGCCAAGACGACCGTGCCTGGTGTCAGGCAGCAAGATTCATCCGTTACCGGATAAGAGATCAGGAAACCGTGGGAATCGCCCCGTTTGGCGCGCTTTCAGCTTCTTGACAGCCTCTTGACCGGAGTGTAAGAATCCATCTGCTCGGCTCCAGTCCCGGGAGTCTGCGCGTATGTGTGCGCGTTTTCCATGTGAAGTAATTGGGACGTAACACGGGCCGGCGCCGTCAAAACTAAGGCGGAGCAATCCTGTGAAGGGAAAGTATTCATCTTGGGATTACGGCGAGGCTTAGACCCACAGGCAGGCAATGCTGCCAGCGGTGGTCAGAGACGCGAAAGTCATAGGGGGACAAGGAACGTGAAACTTTCGGTGAAATTGATAACCGCTCTGGCAGTCTTCGTGCTGCTGGTTGTGGGGTTTGTGGGCTTGACGTCGTCAGGCTCGACTGCGCGGGCTGCTGTAGACGCCAAGGTCTACGTGGCTAACGAGTGGTCGAAACTGACGAACGACCCCACGCCGCTCTCCGGCTACACGTTTGCCGGGTCCGGCAAGACCATTTACTCCACCTTCGTGGAAGTGAATGACGCTTCCAATGTGCCGCAGACCACTATCTCCGCGTCATCTGAACGCGTCACGATCTTCGTTGAAGACGCTGATGCGGACACCGTAGAGGCGAAGTCGCAAACGACTACGGCTAATACCACCAATCCCGGTGACACCATTGTTGTTGTTTTGACGTCTGCGGACAGTCCCATTGTCGATGTCAACAACGATGGC
>JADFQR010000055.1 GCA_022561735.1 Chloroflexota bacterium
GGTCTTGCCACACCCGCTCGGCCCGACCAGCGCCAGGATCTGGCCGCGCCGGACCTCGATATCAAAATCCTGCACGGCGACGGTATCGCCGAACAACTTGCTGACGCCGGTGCAGCGAAGAGCTACATCGGCCGTCGCGCTGACTGTGCGCTTTTTCTTGAGGCCCGGCAGTCCGATCAAGTGCTCGATCTCTCCCTTAGAACCAGGAATGTCATCGGTATCGCTGACGCCAGGACCAGCACCAGGGACGGCGCCGCCGCCCGTGCGAAGAACGCCTCCTCGGCCGCACTCCAGATGGACGTAGCGAGGGTGCGGGATTCGATGGGTCCCAGTATCAAAGTAGCGGGCAGCTCCTTCATCGTCAGAAGAAACACCATGATGCCAGCCGCGGCGAGGCCCGGCCGGATAAGCGGAACGGTAACGGTCAGGAACGCGTTTAAACGAGACCTGCCAAGGCTCATCGCCGCCTCCTCCATTCGAGGATTCACCTGGAGCAACGATGCACGGATCAACCCGACTGCGACCGGCAGGAAAAGCACGATATAGGCGAACACCAGCAGGTATGACGTCTGGTATATGGGCGCGGCATACCTGATGCCGAAGAACACGAGGCCAAGACCGACCGCTATGCCCGGCAAAGCGAACCCGACGTAAGAAAACCGCTCCAGCGCAGCCGACATAAGTCCCGGACGGCGCACCGAGAGAACGGAGATCGGCACCGCTGAGATCACCGTGGCGATCGCCGCCGCCAGCGAGTACCGGACAGAGTTGTAGGCCGCTCCCCAGTCAAACAGCCCGGACTCCCCGGCGTCGATCCCGCGCACGAGCCAGTAGGCAAGCACGAAGAGTGGAACGCCAAGCGCTAGAGAGGCGACGCTGCCGGAAAAAACGTACGCCGGCCAGCGCCAGCGACCCAACCGGACTATGCGCATCTTCCGCTGGGCGGCGTTAGCGCCGGAAAAGTACCGCGCACGCCGGCGGGCCGAGGCCTCGATCAGGATCAGGATCACGGCGACGCCCAGCAACACCAGCGACAATGCAGCCGCGCCGACGCGGTTAAACGCCGAGTTGTACTCGTTGAAAATGACCCTGGTGAACGTGTCGTACTGAAGCAGGGCCACCGCCCCGAAATCGCTGAGGGTGTAAAGCGCCACCAGCAACGCGCCGACGCCTATCGCCGGGTAGAGCAACGGCAGCGTGACCCGACGGAAGGTCTGCCACGGTGACCGGCCGAGCATCCACGAGGCCTCTTCCATCTCCGGCTGGAGCCGCCACAACGTCGCACGAACCGCCAGGAACACGTACGGATAGCTGAGCAACGTCAGAACTATCGTGGCGCCCGTCAAACCATAAAGATCCGGCAGTCGATCGACCCCGAACGGCCCCTCCAACCAACCCTGCAGCAACCCCTTCGGCCCGAAGGCGGAGATGAAGGCCAGCGCCCCAACGTAGCTCGGAATAGCCAGCGGCAGTACAGAGACCACAGCCCAGACGCGGCGGTACCGAAGATCGGTCCGGACCGTAAGCCACGCAAGCGGCACGGCGATCAGTACCGAGCCCAGCGTGACCAGCGCTACCAACTGGATGCTGCGCCACAGGATCGCCGCCGTACTGAAATCGAGTATGGCGTCTATCGCGGTCTCGCCGGAGTCGGCGGCGCGTACCGCAAGGTACAACGCGGGCAACGCCGCAGCCCCGGCGACCGCGATAGCGGCCAGCCAGAGCGACAGCGGCTCACGCCTCAACCAACGCGGCAGCAGCCGGCGGGGTGTCCACATCGCCCCCGATCCGACTGCTGCCGAAACTATTGCCCGCGGGCCGATCACGGCAAAACGCCCGCCTTTCGCAACAGGTCCTGCGTGGCCGCCAGGTCGCCCAGGTCAGACACGTCTATATCAGGCGTGTTCAGCCCGTCGAGCGGGGGCAGGAGCGCCGCGCTCGGGATGCCATCAATCAACGGGTACTCGAAAGTCTGCTCGGCGAAATACCGCTGGGCATCGGCGCTCAACAGGTAGTCGACAAAACGTTCGGCGGCGGCGCGATTTGTAGAGGTCTTCAGGATCCCTACGCCCGTCACCAGTACCGCGGACCCGGGTCCGCCACCGGGGAGGAAGTAGTTGCGAGCTCCAAATCCCTCGCCCTCTTCGGCCAGGAACCGGTGCAGGTAGTAGTGGTTAACGAACCCGACTTCAATCTCTCCGGCGCCGGCGGCCCCGACGATCGGTGTGTTCTTGGGGTAGACCCGTGGTTTGTTCGCAACGATGCCTTCAAGCCACTCCTGCGTCCGGTCTTCTCCCCAGATGAGACGCATCCCCGTGACCATGGCCTGGAACGAGCCGTTTGTCGGGGCCCATCCAATCCGGCCCTTCCACTTCGGGTCGGTGAATCCGTCCAGCGTGTCCGGCAGGTCTTCCGGTCCCAGCTTCTCGGTGTTGTACACAACGGTTCGCGCCCTGCCTGAGATGCCAACCCACAGGCTATCAGGGGAACGAGCCCAGTCTGGAACACGTCCGATCAATTCGTCTGGAAGCGTATCGATAAGCTCGATCACGGCTCCGAGGCCTCCCGGGTCCTGGGCAAAGAACACGTCGGCCGGCGAACGGCCGCCTTCCTCAAGCAGCGTGGCTGCAAGAGCGCCCGTGCCCGCGTAGTTGACCCGAGCATCGATGCCGGTCTCCGCCTCGAACCGCTCGATCAGCGGAGCGATAAGCGACTCACTGCGGCCGGAGTAGATAACAAGCTTCCCACCGGCCTCGGCGCTACCCGCTGCCTGTGGGATGGGCGTCGCGGAATTTGCCGCCAACTCCTGGCCCGAGACGTCGCCATCGGCGTCGGAAGAACAGGCAATGGTCAGTATCAGTGCCACGGCCAGGCCCAGCGCCACCAGCATGGAGCGCCGGGCCATGACATTTGATGTTTCCGTCGTCATTCCTCGTTGTAACCCTTTCGTCGCAGGTTGCGGCCTCTGGGCGGGAATCGGACGCAACCGGGACGGCAAGGGCAAGGAGGATCAGCCGGTTTGAGCGGCGTCAGGCGCTGTGGGAATCCCGCCGGTGTCCGAAAATATGCCCGCTTCGGGCGCACAATCGATATTTAATGTACATACGAGTTTCCGGCTTCGTACATGCGAAGTCAACCCGTGAATACCTCGGATTTTAGAAACTCACGAATCTCTCACACCCCGGGTAATTAAAGCTATCCCACGTATGGTTCGTGCATACGAACAAAACTATTCGTATGCACGATCTTCATTCCCCATACTGGGCGTCCCGAATGGCGCGCCGCTGCGACAGCTTCCGGTGATGAATCCGTAACCGCGTCAGACCGTCATCGGTCTTAGAGCTGGAACGGCGGCGCCATAATCGGTAGCTGAACGTGGATCAACGACGGCTCGTTCAGCGCCACCGCCTCTTGCAATGCGGTTTTCAATCCGTCAGGCGTGTCCACACCCTTGGAGCGGATGCCGAACGCGGCCGCTAACATGTCCCAGTCCGGGTTGAAGAACTCGGTCCCGATCTCGCGATCGTGGTAGCGCTGCTGCTGGTCCCAGCGGGACGCGCCGAACGCACCGTTGTCAAACACGATGACAACAAGGTTGATGCCGTACTGCTTCGCCGTCGCCAGTTCCTGCGGGCTGTACATGAACCCGCCATCGCCGCACAGCGCCACCACCGCACGGTCACCTGCGGCCACCTTGGCCCCGAGCGCCGTCGGAAAACTGAAGCCAAGATTGCCGAAGTAGCCGGAGGTGATGAACTCGCCGCCGTCCCGCACGTCGTAGCCCACGTGGCTCCAGTAGCCGATGTTGGTCATCCCTGAGATGATGACCGCATCGTCGGCGGTCGCTTCCCTCACTGCATTCACCCAGGCCATCTGCTCCGGGGCCGCCTTGTCCATAAACTCCCGCTGCTGCGCGGCAAAGGCCGAAGCGCGCGAGCCATCCGCCCGGCCCGCCTGCTCCACACCCCGTTCGCGCAGCGCACCGGCGATCGCCGCAAGTCCCGCCTTCGCGTCCGCCTTGATGGCAATCGTGGTGCCGTGATCCTTGTCGAGCTCGCGTTGATCAACATCAATCTTGATGATCGTCTGACCCTCTTTGGCCTTAAACCCGGGAACCATGAAACGAGTCCCGGCGACCAGGATCACGTCTGAGTCGCTGAGCAGTTCGCCGCTGACGCCGACCTGGGCGAAATGCACCCCCACGAACAACGGGTGGTCCGCCGGGACAACGCCCTTCGCCTGTTGCGTCGCAACGATCGGGGCGCTCAACATCTCGGCGATCTCTGCCACCTCCGCCCCTGCTTCAGCACGCAGAGTCCCTCCTCCGATAGCGATGGCCGGACGCTCTGACTTCGCCAGCGCCTCCGCCGCAAGCGCCACGAGGTCGGCAGATGGCTGCTGGACCGGGTAGCGTTCAGCTTCCAGAATGTCCACGTCGCCCGTAGCGGCGAGGATGTCCGGCGGGATCTCCACCTCGACCGGACGCGGGCGGCCCGTCGTCATCTGCCGGAACGCCTCGTGAATGGCGACCGGTATTCCCGAGACAGATCCGACGCGGGTGTTCCACTTGACGATGGGCTTGAAAATGTCGAGCTGCTCCTCAACCTCATGCAGCTGCCCCTCTCCTTTGCCGATCGAGCCGCTGGGAATCTGGCCGGAAATAAGCAGGACGGGCGACGAAGACGCATACGCCGTGCCGATCGCGGCGGAAGCGTTCAGCGCGCCGGGACCCGGCACAACAAGCGCCACGCCCGGTTTACGAGCGACGCGGGCGTACCCGTCCGCCATGTACGCGGTCGTCTGCTCGTGACGCGTGCTGATAAGCCGAATCGACTGGCTGTCGTGCAGGGCGTCAAAGGCCGCCATGATCTGTACGCCGGGAAGGGCGAACACGGTGTCCACACCCTCCGCTTCAAGAGATCTGCGAAGTGCTTCCGCACCGGTCATTTCGGGCATGTTGACGTCCTTCTGTGGGTTATGTCGCTGACCGCCGGCATTGTAGGACGGGAACGGCATCAAGCGTCGATCGCCTTCTCCTAAGAGTAAGAGCCGCACAATTCGGGGGTCGTACAATCTGGCCGCCATGTTGAGTACGCCTACACGCCGCCATTCGTCGCGCTGCGGTCACTCTTGACCCCCGACCCAGGCGAAGGCCTGCCCGCCGGCAAGCTGCCGCCGGACCTGCTGGCTCGTTTGCTGGCAAAGGTTCAGCGTGACGATCCGCGGGTGCTGGTAGGGCCGGGCGTCGGCGAGGACGCCGCGCTTATCGACTTCGGCGATAAATTGCTCGTCGTAAAAAGCGACCCGGTGACCTTCGCGACAGACCTGATCGGCTGGTACACCGTCCAGGTGAACGCAAACGACGTGGCGTGTTGCGGCGCCGATCCAAAGTGGTTTCTCGCCACGGCGCTGCTGCCGGTCGGCATCACGCCCCTTGAAGTGGAGCAGATATTCGACCAGCTTTCCGATGCGTGTGACGCGCTCGGCGTCACCATGATCGGTGGACACACGGAGATGACGCTCGACCTGCCGCGGCCGATCATTTCAGGAACGATGCTGGGAGAGGTGGCGAAGGGCGACGAGGTGACGACGGCGGGCGCACGTCCGGGTGACCGGGTGATCCTGACAAAGGGGATCGCCATCGAGGGAACGTCGTTGCTGGCGCGCGAGGCGCGACCGAAACTTGAACGCGCCGGGGTGGCCGTTAATGTCATTGAGCGCGCCGCTGACTACCTGTACACACCGGGCATCAGCGTCGTCACCGAGGCGCGGGCCGCACACGCCACGGGTTGCGTCACCTCCATGCACGACCCGACCGAGGGCGGACTGGCCACAGCGCTTGCTGAACTTGCCACGGCGTCCGGGACCGGCGTCGCTATCGACGCAGACTCCGTTCCCGTCCTTGAAGAGTCCGCCGTGCTGTGTTCCGCACTCGGCGTCGATCCGTGGGGCCTTATCGCCTCGGGCGCGTTGCTGATCACGACAGCGCCGGAGAACGCTTCAAGGGTGATCAACGCAGTGACCGCAGCGGGAGTAGTCGCAACCGATATCGGCGAGGTCAGGCCACCGGGCGACGGGCTAAAGATTCGTACAAAAGGCGCTGAATCGCCCCTGCCAGTGTTCGCCCGCGACGAACTCGCCCGGGTGCTCGGGGAATAGACCGGGGCTCCGGCGCGCGTTCACGCACTTGGTGTCGATGTACCGGCATCGTAAAATAAGATAGCCTCCGCCAGATGGCGAGACGGCGCCGCCGGGTTCCAGACCCACGATCCGCTCGTTAAAAGGCCCATGTCCGCCCCAACTCTTCTAACAAAGATCGACTCCTACCTCGGCGAAGAACGCGCCAGCCTCGTGCGGAGCGCGCTTGAATTCGCTACGAAAGCGCATGCCGGGCAGTCGCGGTTATCCGGCGAGCCGTACGTCGAGCATCCGATCGCCACCGCCGAGTTCCTGGCCGAACGCCGGATGGACGCGACCACCCTGGCCGCAGCGCTGCTGCATGACGTGATCGAAGACTGCGAGGTCACGCGCGAACAGCTTGAAGAGCGGTTTGGCAACGATGTCGCAAAGCTGGTCGACGGCGTGACCAAGATGAACTCCATTGACGTCCTGACGCGCGGCGACCGCGCCAGCGGGACCACGTTCCCGTTCAACGGCGATGACCAGCCGGACGAACGAGCGGTCAGGCAGGCGGCGAGCATGCGCAAGATGCTCGTGGCGATGGCCGAGGACGTCCGCGTGGTCCTGATAAAGCTGGCTGATCGTCTACACAACATGCGCACCCTCAACGCCCATGTCCCGGAACGACGCATCGCGATCGCACGGGAAACCCTTGAGATATACGCGCCGCTGGCGCATCGGCTGGGCGCGTGGGACCTGAAATGGCGGCTTGAGGATGAGGCGTTCCGCCATCTGCAACCGCGGGAGTATCGCTCCGTATACCGGCTGATCAACCGCAAGCGAGCCGAGCGCGAGGAATATACCGAGCGCGTCATGAAGATCCTCCAGGACGCGCTGAACGAGCACGATATAAAAGCCGAGGTCCACGGCCGGCCAAAGCACCTGTACAGCATCTACCAGAAGATGCAGAAGTACGCCGAGCTTGGTCGTCAGTTCAACGACATCCAGGACCTGACGGCGCTGCGTGTACTGGTCAACACGGAGGAAGAGTGCTACCGCGTCCTCTGGATAACCCACGGCCTCTGGCGTCCCGTCCCGGGCCAGTTTGATGATTACATCGCCAGCCCCAAGCAAAACCTGTACCAGTCAATCCACACCTCGGTCATGTGCGAGGAAAACGCGCCCGTAGAGGTGCAGATCCGCACCCGCAAGATGCATAACCTCGCCGAAAACGGCGTCGCCTCGCACTGGGCCTACAAAGAAGAGGGCGACTCGGACGCTGACGAAGACTTTGAGCAGCGCATGTCATGGCTGCGCCAGCTTCTGGACTGGCAGAATGAGCTTGAGGGCGACAGCGAGTACCTGGACACGGTGCGCACAGACATCCTCCGGGACCAGGTGTACGTCTACACGCCAATGGGCGAGATC
>JADFQR010000056.1 GCA_022561735.1 Chloroflexota bacterium
GGCCGGCCTCGGCGCAAAGATTTGAGCGCTCAATTTGGACAGCCATAGAAAGCAAAACGGGCTCCCCGGGCTCCAGGGTTCCGGCCCCACCGGGCAAACGGATCAGACCCGGCGACGCGTGCTCGTGGTCGAGGACGAGGTGAACGTCGCGGAGGTCGTCGAGCGCTACCTGCGGCGTGAGGGGTTCGATACCGCCGTCGTCCACGACGGCCAGTCGGCGCTCGACTACCTGTCGTCTGACGGCGCGGACCTCGTCGTGCTGGACCTGATGCTTCCTGTTGTAGACGGTCTGGAAGTAACGCGACGGATGCGGGCAGCGAACGACAACACCCCGGTAATCATGCTCACGGCGCGCGATGCTGAGACCGACATCGTCCTGGGCCTGGGGCTGGGGGCGGACGACTACCTCGGCAAGCCGTTCAGCCCGGCGGAGCTAATGGCGCGGGTCCACGCGGTGCTGCGCAGAAGGACGCAGGCCGGCGGGGAGGGAGCCGTGATCCGAGCGGGTGCGCTCGTGATCTCGCCCGAGTACCGGACGGTTGAGCTGAACGGCAACCCGGTTGATCTCACCGCCAAGGAGTTTGACCTGCTGCACTTCCTTGCGGCCAATCCCGGCCGCGTCTACTCACGGGAACAGCTGCTCGACCGGGTGTGGGATTACCGGTATCCGGGGGACACGAGCACAGTGACGGTTCACGTGCGTCGCCTCCGCTCAAAGACCGAGGAAGACCCCGGAAGGCCGAGGCACGTAAAAACTGTATGGGGAGTCGGGTACAAGTTCGACGCATGAACTCGAGTCGCCCGGTCTGAAATCAGAGGATGCCGATGCCAGGAAAACAGGTCATCAGGGCGGCCGTTGCCGTCGGGGTCAGCGTCTCGTTGGGCGTTGGGCTGACCTTCGCGCTGCTCACGCCGACTATGGGCGACATAAGATCGCTCTTCCTCTACCTGCTAGCCGGCAGCCTGGTCTCCGTCCTCCTGGTCGAGATCGTGCTCAGGTGGATCCTCTCACGCGGCCATGTCCCGCTGCGGACTGCTCTCATCGGCGCGTTCATGGTGGTGCTGGCGGTCGGATTCGCCAACACGCTGTTCCTCTCCTTCTTCATGTTCGTGAACATGTCGCACGACCTCCCGATGCTGGCGGCCATCCTGGTCTTCGCCGGGGCGGTGGGCATCTACATGGCGGACAGGCTGGCCGCCGGGATAGCACGCTCGCTCAGCCGTCTCGCGACGGCGGCGCGCTCGATCAGCTCCGGAGACATGTCCGCCCGCGTTGAAGTGTCCGGCGCGGGAGAGTTACGGGATGTGGCTGTTGCGTTTAACGAGATGGCGCAAAACCTGGATGCCGCCGTCCGGCGGCAGGTGGAACTGGAAGAGGGACGGAAAGAGCTGGTCGCCGCGATCTCCCACGATCTCCGGACCCCGCTGGCTTCAGCGCGGGCGATGCTGGAGGCGATCATCGACGGCGTCGTTGACGAAGAGGCCGAGCGCCGTGACTACATGGATCGCATCAACCGCGAGATCGGCATCCTGTCTTCGCTGGTGGATGACCTGTTCCAGCTATCCCTGCTGGACGCCGGAGCGCTGCGACTGGACATAGAGCCAACTCCCCTCCAGGAACTGGTCCTGGAGGCGGTACGCGGCATGGAACCGGCGGCTCGGCTCAAGGGGCTGTCGATCAAGACGGACGTGGCCGGAGTCGGGCCGGTGATGGCGGACGGCCCACGGCTTCAGCGCGTGCTGATGAACCTTTTGCAGAACGCTATCCGCCACACACCCGCGGACGGCTCCGTCACCGTTCGCGCTCACGAAGAGGGCAACGAGATTGTCGTCGAGGTGACCGATACCGGCAGCGGTATCGACCCCGCAGACCTGCCGCGCATCTGGAACCCGTTCTTCCGGCCGGAAGCGTCCCGAAGCCGAAGCGGGGATGGCGCGGCTCGCAGCGGCCTTGGACTGGCCATCGCGCGGGCGATCGTCGAGACGCACGGCGGTGAGATCACCGCTTCCAGCGTTCCCGGACGCGGCTCCAACTTCCGGTTCACGCTGCCCCGGCCTGTCGGGATTACTACCCGAGATTTGACCGGCACAACGGCATAAACCGATCGGGGCGCTCAGTCGTCCTGGCCGCGCTTTGACCAGTCGTCCTTCTCAAACATCTGGAGCCCCGGGTCCTGGATAATCCCGTCCACGATCACGGGCGGGTGGGCGAGAATGTAGTCCTCGTCCAGCTCGATCCCCCAACCCGGTCCTTCCGGCGCGCTGAACACGCCGTCAACTACCTCCGGGTAGTTGCTGCCCGCCTGCTTCACACCCGGGTCCGCAAAGTCGTTGAAGTGCTCCAGTATCTTGCCGTTCCGAAGCGTAAGGCTCAGGTGAAGAGCCGCCATCGTGGACACGATGCCGCCAACGTTGTGTGGAGCGACCATGATCGAGTAAGTCTCGGCGGCCGCTGCGATCTTTTTGGTCTCGAGTATCCCGCCGCACTGCGTGATATCCGGCTGGATGATGTCGACCGCTCCGCTCTGCCAGAGCGCCACGAACTCCTGCGCCCCGTAAAGGCGTTCGCCGGTCGCTATCGGCAGGTACGTGTGCTGCCGCACCGACTTTAACGCCGGAATGTCCCCGGGGCGCGTCGGCTCCTCGATCCACGCCGGGCTGTACTTCTCTACGTGCCGGGCGATCTCGCGCGCCTGCGCCGGGGTGAACCGGCCGTGCATCTCCAGCATGATCTGTGCGCGCGTCCCCGCCACGGACGCTACGGCTTCGATAAGGTCCATCGAGGTATGGAACTGCTCGCGCGTCAACTCAAGGTCCCCGTTGCCGAACGGGTCAAACTTCATCCCGCGGTACCCGCGGTCGATCACCCGTGTCGCCGCCGATGCGAACTCTTCCGGGGACCGCTCCACCGTGTACCAGCCGTTGGCGTACGCCGGCACCGTGTCCCTGACCTTGCCGCCGAGCAGGTTGTAGACCGGCTGGCCGCACGCCTTGCCGATGATGTCCCAGCAGGCCAGCTCAACAAGCGCTATCCCGGTGTGAATCACCTCGCCCGGCTTCCCGAAGTCGAGCAGCGTCATGCGCCGGAACAGCGCCTCCACGTCAAACGGGCTGTGGCCGACGAAGTGCCGCTGGGCGTCCTTGAGATACTCAATGACGGTGTGGGTTTTCCCAAGGACGCGGGCCTCGCCCACCCCGGTCAATCCCTCATCAGTCTCCAGGATCAGATAGGTCAGATTCCTCCACGGTGTGCCGAGGACGAGCGTTCGGAAGCCGGTGATCTTCATAAAGGGCTTTCTGCCAGTGGTATTGCCCGGTAGGTGTGCGAGCAGGTGTTGGAAGGTTCAACCCGTTAAAGCGGTGGGCGGCTGATATTCTAGGCGTCCCGAACCCTGGTCCCACGGATTACTGGGTTCCGTTCCCGGAACGAGTCCCTTGAAATTGGACTTTGGAAAGCGAATCCGGGGGCAGGGGCGATTTCTAAAATCATCCCGGGTAAACGACGGCATCCAGTTCAGTCATCTTTGGAAACCCGCGGGCACAATCGGAATCCACCAGCGAGAACCGCACCAAGGCACATCTTATGAACCTACTTCTCTTGAGCGGCGGCAGCCACCCCTACAGTGAGACCACCCCGATACTGGCCGGTTTCCTGAAAGCGGCCGGTTACTCGGTAGACGTCAGCGACTTTGCGTTTGAGTTGAACGTGCCGTCCACGGACGGCTACGACGCTATCGTGCTTAATACGCGTCGCCGTGATGACTCAAACAACAACCTGTCCGAAATCCAGCGCGAGAACCTGCGCAAATTCGTGAGTGATGGCAACGGCCTGGTCTCGGTCCACATCTCGCCCGACTCGTGTCCCGACTGGCCGGAAATGAAGAAGCTCACCGGCGGGGGCTTGGTGTCAGGCACAAGCAACCACCCACCCTTCGGCCGCTTCACCGTCAACATCAAAAACCCGGAGCACCCGTGCGCGGCCGGGTTGACCGATTTCGAGACCGACGACGAAAGTTACTGCGACCTGGACCTGCAACCGGGGATAGACGTGTTCATGTCTGCGATGATCGAGGGCGTAGAGCGCCCGATGGCGTGGACGCACAAGTACGGCAAGGGCCGGGTGTTCAATACTTCACTCGGACACGCCGGCGTCAGCATGCGGAACCCGTCCTTCCAGAAGCACCTCCTGAACGGGGTTGACTGGGCGACTGCCGGTTCTCAGGTAACGTCTTAGAACTCCTGCCCGGAGAGGTTGGGCGGCGGGCACGGACAGAGGTTCCGGCATGGGATCATGGGATTGGCATCGACGGCAGATTTCGGGCTGGCGCCGCATTGCAGGGGCGATGTTCCCGGCCTCTACGATGCCGCTGACGGGCGAGGCCGTTCAGGAACGCCGCCGGTAGTCTCTGGGATAGTTACTCAGCGGCATTCAGATCAGGGCCGGGTTCTGAGGGGATAACGCCGGGGCGACGTATCCGGGACATCCAGTCCCGGGTTTGTCACTGGATGTCCGGCGAGATTTACCGCACTCTTCCCGGGACGGCGGCAGAACGTACGGGACTACCGGAGCGGCGACTTGAAAGTTAACGGCAAGGACTATCGCGCTACCTGGTGGGACGGAGACGCCGTCGGGTTTATCGACCAGCGCCTCCTCCCACACCGGTTTGAGACGGCGACGGCACGGACGCTGGCGCAGGTAGCCGAAGCGATACGTAACATGGCCGTTCGCGGAGCGCCGACGATTGGCGTGATGGGCGCGTACGGCATGGCACTGGCAGCGCGTAACGGGGACTCGCTTGCCGCCGCCTACGACACGCTGCTGCACACGCGGCCCACGGCGATCAATCTGAAGGTCGGGCTGGACGCCGTGAGGTCGGTATCGCCGGACCCGGTCGCCATGCTTGATGCGGCGCGTGCGCACGATGACGCGGAGGTGGCGGCAGCGCGCTCGATCGGCGGTCACGGCGCGGCTTTGCTGACGCATGGCTCGCGCGTGCTCACCCACTGCAACGCCGGTTGGATGGCGGCCCAGGACTGGGGGACAGCTACTTCTCCCATCTACACGGCCGCACGCGAGGGGCTGAGCCCGTTCGTCTGGGTCTCGGAGACCCGTCCGCGGCTCCAGGGCGCCCGTATCACCGCGTGGGAAATGGTGCAGGAGGGTATCGACCACCGCCTCATTGCGGACGGCGCAAGCGCCCAGTTGATGCGGCAGCGGCGCGTGGACATCGTGATAACCGGGGCCGACCGGATAGCCGCCAACGGCGACACCGCCAACAAGATCGGCACCTACTCGCACGCGCTGGCCGCAAGGGCTAACGGCGTCCCGTTCTACATCGCCGCGCCGCTAACCACGTTCGACCGCGACACGCCGGACGGCGAGGCCATACCCATCGAGGAACGGAGCGAAGACGAGGTCATATTCGTGGAGGGATTGAACGACGATGGCGTGGTTCAGCGGGTGAGGGTGCCGCCCGGGGAGACGCTCGCCATCAACCCGGCGTTTGACGTCACTCCTGCGGACCTGATCACCGGCTTCATCACGGAGGTCGGCGTCATTCCGGCCACCGGGGACGGAATCGCTGACGCATTCAGGCGGCCGCGACCGGTCGTCACAAAGCGGGAAAGCGGCTAATCCGGCTCCAGTGCGTTCTTGACCGCTGCTTCCAGGCCGCCCTCGTCCCAGGGCTTGTTCAGGTAATCGGTGGCCCCGAGTTCTCTGGCAAGGACCCTGTCATCGGAGCCGCGCCGCGCGGTCAGGACCACCACCGGCACATTTGAGAGATCTTCGTCACTCTTCAACTGCCGGAGCGTCTCGAAACCGTCCATGCGCGGCATCATCAGGTCCAGGAGAATCAGGTCCGGCTTGTGTGCGCGCGCAGCGTCCAGCCCTACGTCACCGTCGGAAGCCTCTTCAACCTCGTACCCCTCGTCTCTGAGGAGCGTGGTCAGGGCCATGCGCACGTCCGGGTTATCGTCCACAACAAGAATCAGTTGCACTATGAAATATCCAGTACCGTCATCACCCGCCCGCCTACAGCTCGGCGCGACTATATGACATGCGGCGGGTTTACCAGACTGGCACAGTGGCCCCCGGTTCGCCCACTGCCGTTTCCCCTAGCTTATCAGGGCGATACCGACGGAACCGGATGCCGTGGCAGCGAGTAGATATACTCGGCGCACCCTGCGTTCACTGACACGTATGAACACGTACCGGATACAACATGCCCGTGGAGCGCCCGGATGATGCAGTTCAGTCCCACAGATCTCGGGAGATGGGAGCCCGCTTACCGTACGCTCACCGCCGGAGAGCGCCACTCACTGACGCCGGACGGCGTCTGGATGATCGGCGAAAAGCCCGGTCTGATCGCTGTCTTCGATGACGACGATATCGTGTACATCACCTCCACGCGAAACCTTGCGAAGATACTCCAGTCGTTCCCCCGCGAGGGAGCAGAGTGCGAGTTGCGGACGCTTGTGGCGACGGTAGACCTCGGCGTACCCGGCAAAACCGCACACACCCGGGCCAGCAAGGGACCCACAGCGCAGCGCGTGAGCCGGTTGCTCAGCCGGATGACTTACTCGGTCGCCCAGGTCACCACGGCGCATCTGGACACAGTCAGGGACGCATTCATCGCAATCGCCGACCCGCGATACAACGGCCGCACATCGCTCGCCAACCAGGCGCTCGACCAGCTGCCGAAGTAACCTTCCGGCCCCCGGTTCAACGCAATTGGCTGGTTGTTAACCGCCTGCGGCCGGGGACCCGCCAGAAGCTTCACTGTTCGATACCAGTCTCGGGATCAACGCCATCACGGCGCGTCCCACCTTGTCCGGGTCGTGCCGGACAAAGATGCCCTCCGCCACAAGGGTGCTCTCGGTTACCCACGGAACAAGGGTCTTCAAGGCGTCGATATCGTACTCAACCGGCCGCGCCCCGAGTTGCAGGTAGCGCTGGCGCACACGGTCACTGAACTGCGCCGAGTTCACCACGACGGCATCGATACGAGAGTCTTCGCCGATGTACCGGTTGACCTCGCTCACGAATCGTTCGGCCGTGAATCCGTCCGTCTCGCCCGGTTTTGTCATCAGGTTGGTGATGTACACCACCCGGGCCTTAGTTGACCTGATGGCCTCGCAGACGCCCTCAGCGAGAAGGTTTGGCACAAGGCTCGTGTACAGGTCTCCGGGAGCCAGGACTATCAGGTCTGCATCAGCGATCGCTTCAAGTACGGGCGGGAATGCGTACGCCGGTGGGGAGAGGAAAACGTAATCGATATCGACGCCGTCCTCGTTGCCGCGCGTGTCGATCAACGCCTCTTCTTCAAGCTCTCGGCCATCGGTCAACATGGCGTGGAGGTGTGAGTCTGTGAGCGTGACCGGCAGTACCCGGCCCTGGATGTTAAGAAGCCTGGACGCGGCCTCTATCGCGCGGTCGTGCGCTCCCGTGATCTCGGTTAACGCCGCAAGCAACAGGTTGCCGACGCTGTGGCCCTCAAGCCCCTCACCCATAGAAAACCCGTGCGTGAACAGCCGCCGAAGCATT
>JADFQR010000057.1 GCA_022561735.1 Chloroflexota bacterium
CCGGGCTTCAACGACTCCTGAACGAGTCGTCGGCGATGACGATCAGCGCCGATGAGGCCGAGACGGGCTGGCGCGCTACGCTCCACCATTGGACCCTGGACCAGGCTCTCGATCTGACCGCTGCGAACGATGTCATTGGGGGAATAGAACGGCTCAACGAAGTACTGGCGCGGGTGGAGACCGAACGCCAGCGGGTCGACGGAATCACGGCGGAGATCGATCGAATCGACCATGTTTTAAAGACCGTAATGGAGGCGACGAACTCGCCCGTGCCACCGCCGCGGCAGGGACTCGCAGCGTTGAACGAATTGAAACGCCGACACGAGGCCGAGCGCCAGGCGCGGGTGGAGTTGCGCACGTTTAAAGAGTTAGCGAGCGATTGGACGGGCGCCAGAAAAGTCCAGCAGGAACAACTCGATGCGCTGGAGATAACGCGGTCCGCCCTCCTCACCGACACCGGCGTGGAATCTGAAGACGACTTCCGACGCCTCGGCGAGGCCCGTACGACTCGCGCCAGGGTTGAGGGCCAGGTGCGGGACCGCGAGACCGATCATCCTTTACTCGTTTCGGACGAAGGTGACTGGTACCGGAAAGAGCTGGCCCGATTGTCGTCTGAAGAAGTGCGGGTGCGCGTGATTGAGCTAGAGGGCGAGATTGACATTCTGGACTCCAGGGTTCTCGAACTGCACGGCAATCGGGGAGCCCGAGAGGTTAAACGACGGGAACTGGAGGAGGCCAACCCGGTTGCTGATCTTCAATCAGAGATCGCCGTTCTGACGGAAAAGGTCCGCGCTGACGCTGACCGGTGGGCCGTTCTGACCATTGCACGCCAGTTGATCGAAAAGGCGTCACAACGCTTTCAGGACCAGCGCCAGGCGCCTCTACTCAGGTCCGCCTCCGGTTACTTCCGGGAGATGACGATCGGCGAATACACCTCGGTTCAGGAGGTGCTCGGCGAAGATCGCTTGCTGGTCCTGCATCGGAATGGAGCCACAAAGGACGTTATCGAACTCAGTCGCGGCACCGTCGAGCAGTTATTTCTTGCGCTCCGGTTCGCGCTGATAGAGGAGTACTGCCGGAATACCGAGCCGATGCCGGTTCTGCTGGACGACGTCCTCGTCAACTTTGACCCGGACAGGGCGCGCGCCGCCGCCTCTGCCATCATTGAGCTATCGCAGCGGCACCAGGTAATAGCCCTCACGTGTCATCCCGGCACGGTAACCATGTTCCAGGAAGCCGCCATCGCGGCCGGGGTCGAGCCGCCGAACATTGTCAGCCTGAAGCCCGGCACGTCCGCGGAGGCCGCTAACCCGGACCCTGCGATCTCCGAACCGTCCGCAGGTCCGGTTCCGGGCAGCGCACCATCCGGGTCTATTGACGCTGCGGAACCCGGCCGCCCCCGGATGCATCCGCTCCTCTGAGCGCCGTTCGCTCTCGTCGAAGTCTGGGCGCTAGCCCGCACCGCCTTCGGTATCCGCCCCGTTACTCGGACCTGGACCCGAACGTAGCCTGATCTCGGGCGCCGTGCTGGCGTCCGGCGCGTTTCGCCTGCTCTAACAACTCTGGGGCCGCTAGAAGATCGCGCCTCGCAGGCGCGATGCGCGCCGATGTCCGGAGACATATGCGGCCGATTCGATTCATCCATGCAGCGGGCTTCCGGCTCGACAGCCCGTACTCAGGACTACGAGATCCGAACGCGTCCGTTGACGAACGTCTTCGCGCTGCCCCGTTCGAGGCGTTTCGCAACCTCCAGGCGCTTTGCCGGGCTGAAACTCCTGACTTCCTGCTAATTGCGGGCGGCGTATTTGAGCTCACCGATCGCAGCATCCGCGCCCAGCTCGTTTTCCGCGACGGTCTCGCCGAAATCGTCGGCGCCGGTGTGCCGGTATACCTCGCCCACGGCCCGGATGATCCCGCCGCCGCCTGGCTGCCCACGATCGATTGGCCGGAAGGTGTTCACGTGATGAGCGGCCGGCCCGACTGGTACCCGGTCGTTCACGACGACGAGACGATCGCACTAATACAGGGCGCGAGCCAGCTATCCAGCACGTTGCCCGGCGCGGTCGCTGCCGACTTCAAGGCGGCTCCGGACGGCCAGGTGCTCACGGTTGGGCTCGTCGGGCAGATCGCGATGGTTGACGACAACGAACCGGACCCGACTGGCTCTCTTCCGGAGCTTCACTACTGGGCGCTTGGCCCGGAACGGGATGGAGCGCTAAAGAGCGACCCGGCCCGGAGAATCCTGACCGCGGGTCCAACCCAGGCTCTGTCGCCGGCGGAAACCGGACCCCACGGCTGCTACGTCATAGAAACCGACGATGCTGGTCTTGCCGTCCCAAATTTTGTCGCACTCGATAGCGTCCGGTGGGACAACGTGACCGTTGACGTCTCCGGCGTGACGCCAGACGGGCTGACCCCGGCCGCTCACCGGGCGGTGCTGGAGGCCCTCACAGCCTCCGACGGCCGCGATCTCGTTTGCCGGCTGGTTCTCGTTGGAGATACGTCGACCGCACTCCCGCAAATGGACCAATTGCTGAGTGACCTGCGTGAGTCGTTGCACTTCGAAAGACCGTGGGCCTGGATCGACCGGATCCAAAACCTGACCGGAACATCGCTCATCCCACCGATGCCCGAGTCCACCCCGTTGCTGGCCGCGCTACACGCCCGCTTTGAGTCTCTCACCAAAGACGGGACGCTGCCGGAGCCGGTTGCCCCCGGGGCGTCCCGGGGACTGAAGGGCGATGACCAGGAAGAATCCGACCCCGAAGTGACCGAACGGCTCGTAAGGGACGCGCATGACCTGGCCGTCGATAGCCTTTCGCAGGGGTGGGGGCGCGAATCGTGAGGATTGAGCGCGTCTTTATGGACTCGTTCGGCCCGTTCGAGTCGCGTGACATAACCGGCCTTTCTCCCGGCCTCAACGTGATCGTCGGCCCTGACCAGGAATATCTGAACGCATTCCGAGATTTCTTCCGGCGCGTCCTTTTCGGGTTCGACGTGAACGCCTCGAACCACTCCGGATCACTCTCGGCGCCATGCGGTGGGCTGCTTGAAATCGTTCACTCCGATGGCTCGCCGCTGACCATCGAGCGTTACTTGCGCGGCCTTGGGGGCGATGCCGGACAGGTCACCGTAAGCCGGGCCGGTGAGTTGCGCCCGGAACTCGACGACCTGTTTGGCCCGGCGCTGATCGACGTAAATTCCTGGCTGAACTGCTTCGACATCTCGCCCGGGACGATCGACCACGATGCGGACGAACTGCTCAAGCTCACATTCTCGCTCCTCGCCGGGACTGACGGACCGGACCCCGGTGAGGTCCAGGCTTTCTTCGATAATGAAGCAGACTCCATCGCCCGCGCCATGACCGCCGTGCAAACGGCCAGGCACGTGGCCTATGAACGGTATCGCCGGGCCGGCGAAGAGTTTGACTCTTACGCCACCCTTCATGGCCAGCGGGCGGACCTTGACAGGCAGATCAACGATGCCGATATCGAACTCGCCGTCGTACGGGCGCGCTTCCACCGCATTGAAGCACTGGAAGAAAGCCGGCCGGCCTGGAGCCGGATGCATGAACTCCAGACCGCCATGTCCGGGATGCCGAGGTTTGCCTATCTCCCCCCGGAACCGCTGGCGTATCTCACGGACCTTCGCGACCGGGAACGGGATCTGCAGTCGGAGATCGATCGCGGTGACGCTGAAGATTCGCCCCGGGTAGCTGAACTCGATGAGCTGACGTCGTCCCCGGCCAGCAAATACCCGACCGATGAGGCCAGGCAGCTACTCGCACACCGTTACGACTACGCGGAGGCGATACGTGAACTCCCTGCCCTGTCAGTGCGGCTGGAAGAATCCGAGCGCGGGCTGGAAGAAGGTCTCGCCCGTCTGGGCCGTGGCTGGGACGATGCAAAGCTGGACACGGTGGAAGACTCCCCGGCCCTGCGTGATCGCCTGGAGAAACTAGAGGCTGACATCACGTCGCAACGGATCGGCGGCGCAGGCAACACCCAACGTGCTGAAGAGACCCGGGAACGCCTGGAGTCGGCTCACAGCCAGGCAGGGGAGGCAAAACAGCGGCTGGAGGCCCTGGGGGAACCTCCCGATATCACCATCGAATCCGCGACCGAACGGCTGGATACGATAACCCGCGCTCGGGCCGAGATGGTGGAGCGCACCGAAGCGCAGCGCACGCTGGATGAGTCACTTGCCCGGGCCGTTGACGCCCGCCCACGCCGTTCCATCAGCGCCGGACGCCTGGTTCCACTGATCCAGCTTGGCATGTCCGGGGGGCTCGCTGTCGTCGGAATCATCGTGTGGCTGCTTGCGATGATGGCAGGCGATAGCGCCGCTACGCGTACCGGCCTGGTAGTCGGCATCACGGGCGTGATCGGCATCCTGATGTCCATCGCCATCCTGTGGGTCCAGAAACGCCATTCAGCGGCGCAATACACGGCATCTGAGGTGCTCCACAAGCTCGCGTTGCGTTCCGCAGAGGAACTGGAGAAAGAGATCGAAACGAACCGCGTCCAGCTCGCGTACGTTAAGGAATGCCTGCATTCATCTCTCACCGAGCTCGACCTGACGCGCGATCTTCCCCTCGCGCAACTGGACCTGGAAAAGGAACGTGTAACGCGGGAAATGGACCGGCTGCATACCTTCGATGAAGTAACCGCTGCCATCAAAGCGGCCGGTGAAGTCGTGGATAGCGCCGCCTGGAACTCTGAAGGCGCGGACGAGACCGTTGGCGATGCGAAAAACCAGCTCACCGCCATGGAAAATGACTGGGAAGACATACTCACGTCCCTCGGCCTCCCGGACGATCTTGCCATGAACGCGGTTCGCGAGACTCTCGATCTGATCGCCGAGTTGCGGCGTGTTCGGACCGACATACGGGAACTACAGATACGCGTACCTGCCATGAAAATGGTGATCGTCGAGGTGGAGGTTGGGTTGTCGGAGCTGGCCGAAACGGCAGGGTTGCCGGAGTTCGCGGCGCACAAGGCCGGTCCCGTGTTGGAACAACTGAAAGAGGGCCGCGAAGACATCGTCCGGAAACAAGACCGGGTCGGCCGCCTCCGCCGGGATGGAGAGACATGGGCCACCCGGCGGACGGCAGTGGACCGCGAGATCGAGGAGGCACGGCGAGAGCGCAGGGAGTTGCTGGACCTCGTCGGCGCCGCTGACGAGGCAGCGTTCCGCGAGATCTCCTCCCGGGAAGAAGAGCGGCGCCGGTTGTCGGCCGAACTCGACGAGATTCGCCGCACCTCGCACCACCTGACAGGCCCTTCCGGGCGCGAGATTGAAGTTGAGTTACAGGACGCCGGGCCGGAGGCGCTCGCCGTAGAACGCGACGCTTTAATGTCACGCATCTCACGATTGGAAGAACTCCAGAAACGCCTGGAGGCGAGGGCCCGGGAGCTCGACGAGCGCATGGAAGCGCTATCCGGTCCACCATCGACGCTGGACCACCGCATCGAGATGTATCAGCTTGATGAACAACGCGCTGACCTCGCCCGGAAGCAGGTGACGTTACAGACAGCCCGACGCTTCATCTCGGACGCGGTAACCGAATACAGTTCGGCCGGCCAGCAAGGACGACTTCGATTGACCGGCGAGTATCTGAAGCGACTGAGCGGCGGAGCCCTCATCGAAGTCCGAACCGCGGCGACCGGCCGCGACGCCATGTTCGGCGGTTTTGAGGTCGTATCGTTAAACGGCCACGCTGAACGTGTGGACACGCTGGGCAGCGACCTTCTCCGCCAGCTTTACCTGTCGTCCAAACTCGCGATCGTGCATGAACGGGCCGAGGCAGGCGAGCCGGTTCCGGTCCTGATCCATGATCTCGGAGCGATGCTCGGACGGGAGCATGCACGGCACTTCGCCACAGCGGCGGAAGAGCTGGCTCATCACACGCAGGTCTTCCTGTTGACAGACCACCCCGGAACCGTTGAACGGGCCCGCGAGGCCGCTGTATCCGCCGCCCCACGGGTCTTCGATCTCGGTTTACAGGGACGCCAGATTCGCCTGTCCGCCTGATTCCGGGACCCGGCCACGAATCCACCACGGGCGTCTACCTGGAACCAGCCCCATGATGAACAGGCACACGCCCGTCTAATTCTTCGGCTTGATATAACGACTCAAATACGGGTATGTCGTTCTGTATCCAACGGCATTGGTCCGCAGCAATACGATTTATCAATCGCATCAATTCGTTAAACAGAATTGTCTCTTGTCTTCATCATCAGAAATGATGATGTATTTGATTGTTCTTCTGCGAATCTCGCCGAATAGGCCACAATCTTCGGCTCTGTCTTTTCCCCATAACGCGCTCAGAAAATAGAGGCGCGCTGGCGGAACACGAAGACAGGGCGAGCGCTAAGCAGGCCGGGCGAGCGTCTCCCGCACCTGGAGAAACCGCATCACGTCTGCCCGCGTCACAACCCCGACCAGGACATCGCCGTCCAGCACAAGAATCTGGTTTATCCGGTGTGTCGCGATCAACTCGATCACCGTCGTCATCGAATCGTCCGGCCCCACAGAGAGGAGCGGCGTCCTTGTCATCACTTCCGACACCGGCGTCTCTTCCCAGAGATCCCGCCGCACGCGTCGAACGTCCCGGAGGGAAGCGATCCCGATCGTCCTCCCCGCCTCGACAACCGGCACCGACTGTCGTCCGAGCGGGATCATGTAGTCGTCCACAAGTGTGGCGATAAGGGTGTTCGGACCGACGACCGGGCCCGGCGCAGACATCACGGCGCTGACCGGCGCCTCGCGCAGCGTCATATGCCGCGCCCTTCTGCGTTCCGCCAGCGCGGCGTCCTTTAAGAACCAGCCGATGAACGCCAGCCACACCCCTGACATCACGCTCACCATCACGGCCTCCAACAAACCCGCAGCAACCAGCAACCAGCCGAACCCGATGCCGACCGTGGACGCCAGCCTCGTGGCCCGGGACATGCTGCCCGTCACCCTCCAGATGATCGAGCGCAACACCCGGCCGCCGTCCAGCGGAAATCCGGGCATCAGGTTGAACACCCCGACAAGCAGGTTCGCTATCGCAAGGTAGAAAAGGATCGCTGTTACCGGTGAATCGCTCCCGCCCACTCCCGACCTCAGCGCGACGAAGCAAGCGGCCGACAGCATCAGGCTGCTCACCGGTCCAACGATGGCTATCTGGAACTCGTCCCCGGCGGAACGTGACTCACCGCCGATGTTGCTGACGCCGCCAAAAATGAACAACGTGATGTTCCGGACCGGCATCCCTTTAGCAAGAGCCACCAGTGAATGCGCCAGCTCATGGACGAGCACGGAGGCGAAAAGCAACAGCGCCGCCGTCGCCCCGGTCAACCAGTAGGTAATCGGGTTCCAGTCTGGAAAGTCCGCCGGAAACCAGGAGTTCGCCAGGCTCCACGTGATAAGGGCGAAGATAAACAGCCAGCTGTAGTGGACATTGATCTCGATGCCCGCAACGGTTCCCAGCCTGAAAGCGCCTTTCATACAGCGTCTCCTCCAGCCACACGCCTGCGAACGCCAGCGTGGCC
>JADFQR010000058.1 GCA_022561735.1 Chloroflexota bacterium
CGGCGACTCGGTCCGTGTCGAGAATGTGGGATCGGTCTCTGCACCGATGTCCGCTGCGATCCGTGTAGATGACGCTACATCGGACGTGGATATCGTCACGTCAGTCACGCCATCACAGGTAAGCGCTGGATCACCGGAGACCTTCACATACACGTTGACCGCCACAAACAACGGTGTCGGCACGCTCACGGCGGAATGGTTTGAGCACGCAGTCTCCCGGGACCTTGACTACGACCCCGGTTCCACGAGCGGCATCAGCGCCTCCGACCCGCAGATCAGCCATGACGTGATCAATGACCGTTCGGTGCACAGGTGGGGCGTGAATCCCACGACGATGCTTCCCGGCGTGCCGATCACGTTGTCGTTCACTTTGAGCGGAGCGCTGCTGCCCGGCACCATCTTCGCCGTATCTTCGATGCGCACCGTTGAGGACACGGGGCCGAGCAGCCAGCCAACTGTAAACACCGGCGAGACCGCGCCGGTAACGGCTGTGCGGGCGTTTCACATCAACGCAACCATCAACGGTTGCACGGTAGATATCGACGCCACCCTGGGCTCTACCGGGGTAGAAGTGATCTCCTGGGTGAAGCCCTAAATGACAACTTACGCTGATCTAGACCACGCTATGCCGGATCCGACCCTGCGCGAGCAGGTCACCGGGATTTTGCACGCCGTCGTCAAGCGGTTGACGTTGTCGGTGGCGGCCATCATCGCCACGTTGATGCTGTTGGCAATGGCGGGCTTTTACCTGATGAGTGAACGCTCACTGAGCGGGATCACCGAGCAGGTCTCAGACGCTCGCCGGACGTTGACTATTCCCGCTCAGGAGATCCCGCTCCTGGATGAGCAACTCCAGACATGGGAAGCGGTGCTGGCGAGCGCCATTGACGGGCGGATCAAGCCGTCGGCTGACTCGGATTTTGTACAGAGCGTCCTTGACGCAGCGGATCAGACGGGCGTCACCCTCATCACCGCCGCCGCCCAGCGGGACACGGTTGTCTTTGTAGAAGAGCGCGAGTACGGCGCCATCCCTTACCTGGTTCGCACCAGCGGGGACCTTGCTGAATTGCAGGCCTTCCTCCGTGCTTTTGAGAAGGGCAACATCGAAGCGCTGCAAGTTACAACGACAACCGTTTCACGGGACGGCGATACATTCATGCTGACGGTCACGGCGATGGTGCGCAGTGAACTGAATATAACGGAGGCCGGTGTGGATCAGACGGACGGCGCACAAGTTGGGGAGACAGACGATTCCGTCTCCGTGAACACCCTCGCGGACACCAACCGATGAAGTCTGTACTGAGGCCCCGCAGGTTATTCCACGGGCGGCTGTTCTCCCGGAGAGTGGGAGGCCGTGTTGACACGCGAGTCCAGGCCAACGCTCGCAAAGGCCGCGTGCAACGGCTGGCTGACCGAGTGGGATCGCAAACCCGGCGGGCCGGGCGAGCGTTGTTCTGGCAGGAGACGGGCGGCGTAAGGTCCTCGCTTCCCCGGGAACGATCCCAGCGAGGCCCGTTCGGGGAGATCGGTCATCGCACGAGCCGGGGCGCATCGTCCCGCAAGCGAGCCGCGTCCCGCAAGGCCGCGGGCTCTCTCGGCTCGTTTACGACGATCGCCGTTAATGACCGTTCTATCCGGGTGCTGGTGACGCGTGGAAACAAGGTGCTGCACTGGTCTTCTGGTGACATCCCACGGGGCGTAGTGGAAGACGGCGCGGTAATAGATAAACCGCGATTTGAGCGTGCGATAATCGCCGTCGTTTCTTCGCTGTACGAGGGCAGCAGGGTGAGGCGACGCCGTACCGGGGTCGTCATCTCCGGACGCAACACGGTCCAGGGACGGTTTGTACTGCTGGATCACGGCGAGAAACGGATGGACATCGCTGTAAAAGCGCTGGCCGGAGAGCGGCTCTCGGTTACCCCGTCTGACGTTCAAATGGACTGGCACGCCCAGGCGCTGGAACCGATCGTGGATGACGATGAGCCGGTGCGTTCCTCGTCACGTGATGAATCTGACAATGACCCCGGGGAGCCGTTTGAGGTGTACGCCCTCGGGATATTCCGCAACGTGCTCGAAACGAATCTTCGCCCCATCAAAGAGACCGGCATGATGCCCGTCGCCGTGGCGCCAAAGGCTCTGGCCCTGGCTGCGGCCGTACATGAAAAAATGGCGATGATCGTCGATGTTGAGTTGGACTCCGTGTCGGCAATTGTGGTCAGAGACGGCCTGCCAGAAGTCGTCCGGGATATGCACTTCAGCGAGAAGCTGGACGATGAACAGTGGGGGCGCGCCCTTTCGGCACACGTTGAACGCGCCGTCGAATTCCATGACATTCTCAATCCCCAGGCCACGATCCTGGCGGAGACGCCCGTCTTCGTCACCGGCCGAGGCCCGGATGTGGAGCGTGTGACGGCGGCGCTCGTCAAGCGTCGCTACAACGTAGTGCAGCTCCCGGCCGGGGTCGACGCACCGGGTGATTTTCCGTTCGATGAGATGGCGGCTAACGTCGGCATGGCCGTGCTCCGCGGGCGGAAACTCTGGCAGCGCCGCAAGGCGCAGGATGTTGAACGGCCGGACCTGCGATTTTTGCCGGCCGCCTATGAGCCGCGGACCCTGCCCGTCAAGCCAATCGCTGCCGGGGCGGCTGCGGCGGTCTTCGCACTGGGCCTGGCCGTTGGCTATGGCGAGGTGTCAGACGTTCGCAGCAGGACCGGCGACGCCCACGCGCAACTCGCGAGCCTGGAGCGTCGCATCGATCAACGCGTCAGCAAGCTGCGTCAACAGGTTCGCATTGAGACGCAGGTCTCCAGGGTCAGGGTTGAGGCCGAGGCCGTACTTGCTGCATCGGGGGCGATTCGGAACAATGAGGCCGGGTTCTCAGATTCCCTGGACTCCATCATCAGCCGGGTTCCTGCCGGCGTGTCCCTGGATGAAGTGGACGACGATGGCTTGATGGTGACCGTCCGAGCCACATCGCGATCCTACGACCTGTTGCTCGACTTCACGCGGCAGATGGAAGCGGCCTCGGAGTTCACGAAAACCCGGGTCACCTCGATCGGCGACAAGGGACCTGGCTCCAGCCCAATTCTGGCGCTCCTCGGCATAGACGACGGTGCGGACCCGGGCGAGGAGATAGATTTTGCCCCCTCGCTGGAGCTTGAAATGACCAGGTAAATCCGGGGCGATTCAGGCCGGAGTACCGCTTTGTAGCGGAGGCCGGACCCGGACGGGCGTGCAGGGCCTCCACCGGCACAAAACACCCTGTGAATTTCATTGCATAGTCGCATACAGGTGTGAGAACGCCGGGCAGGGCAGATCACGACCGGCGTTACTCGGCCGAATACGGTTCCCTGTGAGCGCAGCGAGAAGCATTGCCGGGCCGCCGCGGGTGGAGCTTTACCGGTTGCCGCGTATCAGGTCAGTGGCGCTATGCGGGCCGGCATATCCCGGAACCCGGGCGCGTTAGACTGCGCGAATGGAGAACGAAAATCCCGGCGGCGCGCCCACGGTAACCGTCACGTACATCGGCCACGCGGCGTTCCTGTGGACAGCCCCGGACGGCGCCAGGGTGGTCGTTGACCCTTACCAGGATCCCGAGGGACGGCCGGCATGGTTCGAACACGACTTTCCGCACATCATGGCGGACCTGGTGGTGTCAACCCACGACCATTTTGACCATAACGCGGTAGATCGCGTCGCCGGGTCTCCGGCGGTGCTGGCCGGCCCGGGCGCGTTCGAGACGCCCGGCATCCGCGTGACGGCCGTCCCGGAAGTGCATGCCGGAAAGTGGGTTATGCCCAACAGCCTGGTGGTGGTGGAGTCCGCCGGCGTGAAGTTCGTCCACTGCGGAGACAACCGGGCTGATGTGTCGCCTGAGGCGCGTTACGGCGTCGGCGCGGCCGATGTCGTGATGGTGCCGGTGGATGATTCCCTGCACCTGCTGAGCCGGGAAGAGGTGTGGCGGTTGGCGATGACCTTCTCGCCGCGCGTTGTCGTGCCGATGCACTACCTGCTCCCGGGAGTGGTCGCTCCGGCCAGTACCCTGCTCGGCATAGAAGGCTGGCTGGCGTCCCTGCCGGACGATGTTCTCGTCCGAAGGCTGCCGAAGCAAGAGGCGGTGTTCAGCGTATCGAACCTGCCCGCGTCCGGCCGGACACCCCGCGGCCCGGAGGTCTGGGTGTTTCCGGACCCATCCTGAACACGGGCAGGCGGCTCGTCACCCTGGCTCGGCCGCATCGGTAACGACCGGGCGATGGCCGTCTGTCTGCCCGGCCATCACCCCATCGTGATCGACACCCGGCCCGTCTCTTAGAGAACAGTTGGCCTGGCGCGTCACGACTGCTCCCTGCCGATGCCAGCCCGCGGCTCGAACGTGTTCAGGGCATGGGTTCAGGCGGACCAGCCCGGGTCGCGCCCGGACAGGCCAAGCGCTCGCTCGAACGCGTTTGCGTCCGCTGGAACCTGGACTTCCGGCCCGAAAGCGCCGCGTTCACGGGAATCTTTGTTGCAAATCTGTTGCGCGACAACGAGGCTCGCCGCGGCCAGCTCGTCGGAAATCTGGAACTCCTGCCCCGTAGCCTTCGCAAAGTCCCAGCCGTGGACAAGTGTCTCGAACATTGTGATGGAACCGGCCATCTGGGCCGGCATCTCGCCGGGGCCGAACTTCGTCGTTCCTTCAAACGCTCCGGGCGTGCCCCACGCATCCGCAAGTTTTGAGCCGAGATCGGCGAGCGCTGCGGCGGGGTTGCTGCCGAGCAGATCCGGTGACGAGTCGCCGGCCGGGCCGCCCTCTTTCCGGCCCGCGAGCGCCGAACCGGCGTAAAAACCGGCCACGTGGCCGGCAAGGCCGTGCACGTCAAAGTCGGCGCAGGGAGTGATATTCGAACGGACGCCGGCCGACAGTCCGGCCGTCACCTTTCCTGTTGCCGCCACCGCCTCGGTGATGAGTTGTGCTGTTTCCATCTGTATTCCTCCAACATTCCTGAGATCGCCCATCCCGTTTCCGGGCGGCGAGTCTAATTTCATGGCCGCCGGTGAGCGTTTTACCCCTCGGCGAAGGCGTCCGGTCCAGGGTCGCCGCCGATCGCAGCGAGTCCAAGGCGGGCCATGTAGTGATCCCAGCCCATCGTGTGCTGCTCCACGGCGTCTTCCGGCAGTCCGGTGTGGGTCATGGTCAGCATCGTGCCGTCGCCGTCCGGCACAAGATCGTAACTGACCGTGGTAGAGCCTGCCCCGATAACCTGGCCGTCCCCTTCCCAGCCAAAGGTGTACACGAGCCGCGTCGGCGGCGTGACCTCCAGGTATTCGCCGCGCATCACCACGCCGTCGCGAATCACGACGCGGTGCATACCTCCGGGCTTGACGTCCACGGCCACGTGCTGTCCCAGCCACATTGCGAGCTTCGCCGGGTCGGTCAGGAACGAGAACACCGTTTCCGGCCGCGCCTCGATCTTGATCCGTTGCTCAATCCGAGTCGTGTCGGTCGTCATACGCGCTGCCTCCGCTCTTCCTGCTCAGCGACCCGTTTCAGACCCTGCAACCGGCCGGACCAGAAAGTCTCAAGGTATTCACGGACCTCCCGCAGTCCCTCGCGACGCGCCCTGTAAATACGGCGAGTTCCATCACGCCGCTCCTCGAGCAGACCGGCGTCCTTGAGCACCTTCAGGTGCTGAGAGATCGCCGAGCGTGTCACATCGAAATACGCAGCGATCTCGCCGGCCGCCTTTTCGCCGTCCCGGACAATGTTCAGGATGGCGCGACGGCGTGGTTCAGCGAGAGCGTGCAGTGCGGTGTCCACATGGCTATTTAAGCTAACACTAACGTTAGTGTCAACTAACGCATATTTGACTCATCCCCGTACTCGAATCAATTTCATCGCCTGCATCCGTTACATTGACAACAACAAACGACCGGCGATGGGAGGAAACCGATGGCCCGGACCGCGTACGCGCTCGAAGAGTTCGTCCATGACATGACGGAGCTGGTGAAGAGCCAGCCAGATCAGGAGCGGCTGTTCAACGTCGGCTCCTCATACCTGGAACGCCTCATCAACAACCCGGACGCCCTGCCGGAGGAGTACCGCGTTCCTGCAGGATCCCGGGGCCGCTCCGCCAATCACGGTTCCTACATCCTCCACCGCGGTGAAGGGCTGGCGGTCACCAGCGTCGTGTGGGGCCCGGGTGACCACATTGCGCCACACGATCACCGGACCTGGGGCATGATCGGCGTGATGGACAACGCCATCACAGAGACAAGGTTCAACCGGAAAGATGACCGCAGCAAGGTTGATTTCGCGGTCCTTGAAAAGACCCGGGAAACGCTGGTCAGGCCGGGCGAGGTCTCGTTGCTGATTCCGGAGGTCGACGAGATCCACCAGATGGACAACCACTCTGACCGGCCCACCGTGGAGATTCACGTTTACGGCAAGGATCTGAAGGGGCTGGAGCGGTGCATGTACAACCTTGAGACGGGCGCCATGAAGACCTTCTCAACTACCCGGTGGGACAACTGCTAACGCGTGTTGACCCGGGCCTGGCTTTGACCCGGAACTATGGGGGAGATTGGGCGTGGTCATGAACATGGTCCGGGAATGCACCGGTGAGCAACTCTCAGCGCTGTTTGACGGAGATCAGCCGTTCGCTTTGATCGATGTCCGGGAACCGGTCGAGTACAACGCCGCCCATATCCCTGGCGCCAGCCTGATCCCGCGCCGCCGCCTGGAGTTTGAGGTACGCCGGGCGTTGCCGTACAGAGGCGTCGCAGTGGTGTTGTGTGACGAGAACGGACGTAATGCCAGCCGCGCCGCCGTAACGCTCTCCCGCGCCGGGTATTCAAACGTCTCGGTACTCAAAGGCGGCGTCAACCGTTGGGCCGCGGACCGCCGTCCAACGGAGTGGGGTGTCAATGTCCCGAGCAAGGCGTTCGGGGAGCGAGTCGAGGTGGAGCATGACGTGCCCACTATTTCCGCTGACGAGTTACACCGGCGAATAGAGCGCGGCGACAACCTGGTGATTCTGGATACGCGCACGCCGGAAGAATACCGGCGGATGTGCATACCCGGCGGGCGGAGCGTCCCGGGCGGAGAGTTAGCGCTTCGGATTACCGACATACGCGCCTCGGCCCCCGAAGACGCGACGATCGTCGTCAACTGCGCCGGACGGACCCGCAGCATCATCGGCACACGTCTTCTTCAACGCATGGGCATGGGCGATGGCCGGCTGTACGGGCTGGAGAACGGCACCGCCGGCTGGGGTCTGGCCGGGTATGAGCTGGAGTCCGGGGCGGACCGGACGGACCTGCCAGAGCCCTCGCCGGACGGTGTCGTGGCGGCTGACCGTTTCGCTCGCCGGGTGGCGGAAGAGGACGGGGTGGTCATGCTGGACGTTGTGGGACTGCGTGCTCTGATGGCGCGCCGTGAAGCGGAAACGGTGTACATCGTGGACGTTCGTTTGCGCGACGAGTACGAGGCGGGCCACATCCCCGGTTGCACGTGGATGCCGGGCGGGCAGGCGG
>JADFQR010000059.1 GCA_022561735.1 Chloroflexota bacterium
TCTGAAACAATCTCGGCCGGCAATGCCAGGGCGATCTCTTCATCGGTCAGTTTTACGGTCTTCTTGATGCCGATGATCGGCGTGCCAGCGTCCACCCATGAGCCGGTCTTGATGAGCGCCTTGTGGCTGGACGGGATCTCGTAGCGTTCACTGAACGTGTCAGAGTTCCGCACCGTAACGAAGCGGCTGTCGGAGGTTTCTGTCACCTCAACTGAGCCGTCGATCTCGGTCAGAATCGCCATGCCGCGCGGCTGTCGGGCCTCGAACAACTCTTCGACCCTTGGCAGACCGCTCGTGATGTCCTTTGTGCCCGCGATTCCGCCGGTGTGGAAGGTACGCATCGTCAACTGCGTGCCCGGCTCCCCGATGCTCTGCGCCGCGATGATTCCGGCCGCTTCTCCAAGCAGCACGGGTTCACGGTTTGCCAGGGAGGCGCCGTAGCACTGCTTGCACAGGCCGCGAGGCGCTTCACAGGAGAGCGGCGAGCGCACGAGCGCTCGTTTAACGCCGATCTCGACCAGTTCCTCCGCGAGCGCCTTCGTGATCAGGGTACTGGTGTCGGCGAGAATCTCGCCCGTTTCCGGGTGCACGATGGGCATAGCCGGGTAGCGGGAATTCAGCCGCTCAACGAGCGGGATGTCCAGGTCCGACTTCGCCTCCTCAACCCACACGCCGTTACCCGTTCCGCAGTCATCAAAGAGGACGATAACGTCCTGGGCGACGTCCGCGAGCCGGCGGGTCAGGTATCCGCTGTCTGCCGTGCGCAGCGCTGTGTCAGCCAGTCCCTTGCGGGCGCCGTGAGTCGAGATGAAGTACTCGAACACCGACAGGCCTTCACGGAACGATGAGCGGATTGGCAGCTCGATAATCCGGCCCTTGGGGTCAGACATCAGGCCGCGCATGCCGGCCATCTGCTTGATCTGCTGGATGTTCCCCTTGGCCCCCGAGATGGCCATGGCGTAGATACCGCCGTAGTTCGGCAGCTCTTCCTGGACCGCCTCCGTAAGCTTTTCGTTGACCGCCATCCAGGTGTTGACCGCTTCCTGGTACCGGCTTTTTTCGTCAATCATCCCCTGCAGGAAAAGGTCATCCAGCTTGGCGATCTGTGCGTCGCCTTCCGCCAGAAGCTTGCCTTTCACGGCCGGGACGGTGATGTCATTGATCGCGATCGTCGTTCCGGACTGCGTCGCGTAGCGGAATCCCAGGTCCTTCAACTCATCGAGGAACTCTGCGGTCCGCTCGTTGCCGAGGCCTCCGTATGCCTGGCTCACGAGATCGCTGACCACGTCAGAGTTGATCGTCAGGTTCTGGTAACCCAGTTCCGGCGGGACGATCTCGTTGAAGATGATCCTGCCGACCGTGGTCGTGATCGTTTCACCGTCACCGGGAGCGCGGACATTGATCGCCTCCCGCAATCCGATGACGTCAAGGTCGTGCGCGAGTCGGGCGTCGGCGAAGTCGGTGTAAACGGTTCGCCTCTTGCTCTGGTCCCCGTCCTTGCTGCCGGTCTCATCGTCTTCGCCCAGCATCTCGGTCAGGTAGTAGTTACCAAGGACCATGTCCAGGGTCGGCGATACGATCGGCTCTCCGGAGCTTGGCGCGAGCATGTTGTAGGTGCTCAGCATCAGCCTCTGGGCCTCAAGAACAGCCTCGCGAGAGAGCGGCACGTGGACCGCCATCTGGTCCCCGTCAAAGTCGGCGTTGAACGCCTTGCAGACGAGCGGGTGGATCTGAATCGCCATGCCCTCGACGAGGATCGGCTGGAAGGCCTGGATGCCGAGACGGTGAAGGGTCGGCGCGCGGTTCAGCAGCACCGGCCGATTCTTGATCACCTCTTCGAGTACGTCCCAGACCTCCGGGCGCGTCCGCTCAACCATCCGCTTGGCGCTCTTGATGTTGTGCGCGTATCCACGCACAACCAGGGCGTTCATCACGAAGGGCTTGAACAGCTCAAGCGCCATCGTCTTCGGCAGTCCGCACTGGTGCAATTTGAGCTTCGGCCCCACGATGATGACCGAGCGGCCGGAGTAGTCGACACGCTTCCCGAGCAGGTTCTGCCGGAAACGTCCCTGCTTGCCCCTGAGCAGGTCTGTCAGGGACTTGAGCTTGTGGTTGTGGCTCCCGGAGATCGCCCGGCCTCGCCGGCCGTTGTCGATCAGGGCGTCGACCGCCTCCTGCAACATCCGCTTCTCGTTGCGGACAATGATCTCCGGCGCCTGTAGCTCAAGCAGCCTCTTCAACCGGTTGTTGCGGTTGATGACGCGCCGGTAAAGGTCGTTCAGGTCAGACGTAGCGAAACGGCCGCCGTCCAGCTGCACCATCGGGCGCAACTCGGGCGGAAGCACGGGCAACTGCGTCAGGATCATCCACTCCGGGTTGTTGCCGGACTTTGCGAACGCCTCGATGACGCGCAGCCGCTTGATCGCCTTCTTGCGGCGCTGGCCGGAAGTGGTCCGGACCTCTTGCTGCAGGGACTTGCGCAGTTCGGGCAGCGATGAGTTTGAAAGGATTTCAAGCGCCGCTTCGGCGCCCATACCGGCCCGGAACACCTCGCCAAACCGGTCGCGAAGTTCGCGGTAGCGGGACTCGGTGAGCAGCTCCAGGGTCTTGATGCCGTTCAGCTCATCGATCTTGGCGCCGATCTCGCTCTCGACCGTCGCCTTTTCCTCTCCGAACGTGTCCTCGATCGCCATCACCTGGGACTCGACCGGGTGCGCGGCGCGTATCGCTCGCTCGGCTTCAAGCTCCTCGGCGAGTTGCTTCTTGGTCTTTTTCCGGGATTTCGACTTCTTCGGCTTTTCGTCGTCTTCGCCTTCTTCGCTCTCCGCGACCGGCTCTTCCGTGACATCCGGCTCCGGCGCGGCGGCACGTATCACGGCGATCGCCTCTGCGGCGGCGGCGTCGATGCGGGTCGTTTCAGCGATCAGGTAGCTCTCAAGCTCTTCCATTGCGCGTTCGCGCGCATCCTCGTCCACGCTTATAACGATGTACTGCGCGAAGTAGAGGACGCGCTCAAGGTTGCGCGGTGATATGTCCAGCAACAGGCCGAGCCGTGACGGCGTGCCCTTGGAGAACCAGATGTGGGCTACCGGAGCGGCGAGCCTGATGTGGCCCATGCGCTCACGTCGCACCTTGGACCTTGCGATCTCAACGCCGCACCGGTCACAGACGACGCCCTTGTAGCGGATCTTCTTGTACTTTCCGCAGTAGCACTCCCAGTCCTTGGTAGGGCCGAAGATGCGCTCGCAGAACAGTCCGTCTTTCTCGGGGCGGAGCGTCCGGTAGTTGATGGTCTCAGGCTTGGTCACTTCACCAAAGGACCACGCCCTGATCTGCTCTGGCGATGCCAGGGAGATACGGATTGCGTTGAACTCTGGGCCGGCCTGTGTGGTCATTCGTTTACCTGTCCTCTCCACGTCCCCGGGCTGTTCTGCACAGTGGCGTGTCTCAGGTTCTGTCTACTAACGGCGATAAGTGGGGGCCGTTTACTCCTCGTCTTCTTCGCTACCGGCGGTGTCAGAATCCTCTTCCGCCTCGTCGTCCTCATCCTCATCGTCGAGGTCAGTCGCGGAAGGCTCTTCTTGGTCGGTCGCGTCGTTGCTGGAGTCCTGCGAGGAATCTTCCGGTGAATCCTCCCGTGAATCTTCTGGGGACTCTTCAGAGAGCCCCTGGCCCTCCGTGTTTTCGCTGTCGTTGTTGGAAGACGCTTCTGTCCAGCCGTCTGCGGCAAGGACAGCCTCGTCCTGTACGTCGCTTGTTTCAGCGAGCATGCTGGCCGCAGCGGCGAGCGCTTTTTCGTCTACGCTTCCGCTGCCCCACAACCCGGCGCCAAATCCGGCCGTGAGCGTACCCGTCGTCCCGGCGTCACCCGGGATGGTGAATTCCTCCGGTCCCAGGTTCAGTAGCTCGACGGAGAGGCCAAGACCCTGAAGCTCCTTGAGCAAGACGTGGAAAGACTCCGGAACGCCCGGGTGGACCACGTCCTCTCCCTTAACGTTCGCCTCGTAGGTTTTTACGCGACCGTCCACGTCATCTGACTTGACCGTCAGCATCTCCTGGAGGTTGTAGGCGGCGCTGTAAGCCTCAAGCGCCCAGACCTCCATCTCACCGAAGCGCTGCCCGCCGAACTGGGCTTTTCCGCCCAGGGGCTGCTGCGTAATCAGCGAGTAAGGTCCGGTCGACCTGGCGTGGATTTTTTCCTCAACAAGGTGAATCAACTTGAGGATGTACATCTTGCCGACGGTTATCGGCTGATCGAACGCCTCGCCGGTCCGGCCATCGATGAGCATCATCTTTCCGAATATGGGCGCCGATTTGTGCTGTTCCCGGTCGATCTTTCGCGCCTCTTCGAACAGTTCCTCACGGTTCTGTCCGTTCATCTTCAGATCGGTATTTTCAGTCAGCCAGAGGCGCAGGCAGGCGGTGCTGGCGGGGCCGTCCTTGGAGTCGTCGAAGAGTTCGTCGTACTTGTAACCGCGCTCGTCGAGCCAGGCTCGGACCACGTCGTCATCGATATCCGAGTTGTCCAGTTTCCGCCGGTCGCGGGCGCCGGACTCGTTGACCATCCAGGCGCGAGCGAGCGCGTCTTCAAGCTCTATATCCGTGGTGCCGTCAAACACGGGCGTCTGGGCATCGAATCCGAGCGTGTCGGCGGCCCAGCCCAGGTGGGTCTCAAGGACCTGTCCCAGGTTCATGCGGGACGGCACCCCGATCGGGTTGAGAATGATGTCCATCGGGGTCCCGTCAGGCAGGTGAGGCATGTCCTCACGCGGGAGGATCTTGGCGATGACACCCTTGTTGCCGTGGCGCCCGGCCATCTTGTCACCCTCGGTGATTTTGCGGGTCTGCGCCATCCAGACGCGCACCAGCTTGGTGACGCCTGCCGGCAGGTCGTCACCGGCGTCCTTGGTGAGCACCTTGACGTCGATAACCTTGCCGCGTGAGCCGTGCGGCACCCTCAACGAGGTGTCGCGCACATCGCGCGCCTTCTCGCCGAAGATCGCCCGGAGGAGCTTCTCTTCCGCTGTGAGCTCTGTCTCACCCTTCGGGGTTATCTTTCCAACAAGGATGTCTCCCGGACCGACGTAGGCGCCGATCCGAATCACGCCCTCTTCATCAAGGTCACGCAGGCTATCCTCGCCCACGTTCGGTATATCCCGGGTGATCTCTTCAGGTCCCAGCTTGGTTTCCCGGGCCTCCGCCTCATGCTTGGCGATGTGGATAGAGGTAAACCTGTCATCCTTCACCATGTCCTCGGACAGGATGATGGCGTCCTCGTAGTTGTAGCCTTCCCAGCTCATGAAGGCGACGAGGATGTTCTGGCCCAGTGCCAGGTCGCCGCGATCGGTGGAGGAGCTGTCGCCCAGCGGCTGGCCCAGGGTCACGATGTCGCCCTTGTCGACGATCGGGCGCTGGTTGATGCAGGTGCCCTGGTTTGAACGCACGAACTTGGTGAGCGGGTACTCGATGACCTTGCCGCTCTCGTCGCCGAGCACCTTGATCTGGTAGCCGGTCGACTCGATGACGAGGCCGGCTTCCTCTGCCAGGACCACCTGGCCCGAGTCGCGCGCCACGCGCGTCTCCATCCCGGTTCCAACAACCGGCGCCTGCGGCCGCATCAGCGGGACCGCCTGGCGCTGCATGTTTGATCCCATGAGGGCGCGGTTGGCGTCGTCATGTTCAAGGAATGGGATCAGCGCCGTGGAGATCGATACGATCTGCATCGGCGACACGTCCATGAACTGAACGTTTGCGGAGTTTTCGATGGCGAACGATTCACCGACGCGGATCTCGGCCTGGTCGGCGATGATCTGCATCTTGTTGTCCAGCTCGGTGTTCGCCTGGCCGATGATGTATGTCTCTTCCTCGTCGGCAGACAGGTAAATGACATCGTTCGGGTCAGAAGAGACGAAGGCCTTCACCCCTACCGTCTGCACCGGCATTTCTGCGAGTTGTTCGGTCAGTCGTCGCGGAACACGTCCGCCTGCGCGGACCAGCTCTTCACCCTTATCGTCGTTGAGCGGGTCGAGCACTGTGCGGCCGATCAAATCCTCATTATTCGTGGCCATTTCATGCAGCACCCGGCGGTACGGGGTCTCAAGGAACCCGAAGTCGTTGGTACGCGCGTAGGTGGCGAGTGAACCGAGAAGTCCGATGTTTGGACCCTCGGGAGTCTCGATTGGGCAGATCCGGCCGTAGTGAGAGTGGTGAACGTCACGGACATCAAATCCGGCGCGCTCACGCGACAGTCCGCCCGGACCCAGCGCTGATAGCCGTCGCTTGTGCGTCAGTTCCGCCAGCGGGTTGGTCTGGTCCATGAACTGCGAAAGCTGGGAGCCGCCGAAGAACTCACGAACGGACGCCACAACGGGACGGATGTTGACCAGAGCGGCCGGCGTGGTGGTCGCCGGGTCCATCTCAGTGGTCATCCGCTCCTTGACGACGCGTTCCATGCGCAGCAGCCCGACACGGAGCTGGTTCTGGATCAGCTCGCCGACGGCCCGGACCCGCCTGTTGCCGAGGTGGTCGATATCGTCCGGGCTTACCTCGCCATTGTTGATGCGGATCATGCGCCTTATGAGAGCGACCATGTCCTCTTTAACAAGCGTCCGGTTTTCGGTCGTCGCCTCATCGCCGAGCTTTCGGTTCAGCTTGTAGCGTCCGACGCGTCCGAGATCGTACTTGCGGGGGTTGAAGAAAAGGCTTTCAAGCAGCGCCTTGGCGTTCTCCACGCTCGGCGGCTCACCCGGGCGCAACCGGCGGTAGAACTCAACCAGCGCCTCCTCCTGGTTCGTGACGGCGGTGTCGCGGGCCAGTGTCGCGTCGATGTATTGCCGGTCCGGGTTGGTATCGACGTCCTTGAACAACGCCTTGATCTCTTCATCGGTTGCGTAGCCGAGAGCGCGGAGCAGGGTGGTGATCGGCGTCTTGCGCTTCCGGTCAACCTTGACCGACAGCAGGTCCTTGTTGCTGGTCTCCAGCTCTACCCATGCACCCCGGTAAGGGATCAATTTGGCCTTGGTAAGAGCGCGCCCGCTGCCCGGGTCCAGATCACGCTCAAAGTACGCGCCCGGCGACCGTACCAACTGTGAGACGACGACGCGCTCTGCGCCGTTAATCACAAAGGTTCCGTTGCGGGTCATCATGGGGATGTCACCCATGAAAAGCGTCTGCTGCTTCTTCTCGCCAGCGGCGTCGCCGGATTTGACCTCAAGCTCGACCGTTACATACAACGGTGCGGCGTAGGTGATTTCCCGCTGACGGCACTCGCGTTCCGAGTATTTGGGCTCCCGGATCTCGTGATCGAGGAAAGCGAGGGCGAAGCGGCCTCCGCTGAAATCCTCGATCGGGGAGATCTCGTCGAACAGTTCGTGAAGCCCGTCCGTTTTGAAGTAATCGAAGGAGAGTAGCTGGACCTGGATCAGGTTCGGCACGTCCACGATGTTCTTGATGTGGGCGAAGCTCTTGACGTTCCGGTAGGAGACAT
>JADFQR010000060.1 GCA_022561735.1 Chloroflexota bacterium
GGTCCGGAGATGACGAGCCGTCAGGGGCATCGAACGTGGAGTCGCCAAACAGGAGAAGCCCGCCGGCGCCATCGGGCAGGCGGGAGTCCGGCGCAAGATGCACCGGTTCAGCCCCGGCGGCGCGAAGCGCCTCAGCGAACGCGTCGGCATCCTCTCCCGGGGCTGTAATCATTACCGGTCCGGTCATGTGACAGGTTCCGGGCGCGCGGCAAAACCGGCGGCAGGAGAAGTGCGGTCGGTTAGAACGGGATGCCCCACAGGGGATACCAGTGCTCGGTGGAGCGTTCTACAGCCATGCCGTGCCTGCCCATCAACCTGGCGAGCGCCAACTCGTTCGGATGGTCACGATCATCGGTCCCGCGGGGGATGAACGGGTAGAACGTCTTGCGCTGGTAGGTGTAGAGCCAGTACGCAGCGGAACCGGCGTAGTGCGTGCTCCAGACGGCGGCGATAAGCAGGTTGGCGTCCGCCTCGTGAGCGATGGCGTTGCCAACCGTGTATACCGAGTTGGTCAGGTCCTCGAAATTGCCGTCATCAAGGACCACCCACCGCGTTCCGTGCTCATCTTCTTCAACATGGTGCGCTGTCTTCGTCGCCCCGGGACCTTCGTTAAGCACGCCCCGTAAACGGCCTTCAAGGCCATCGATGAACGGGAATTGTCCTGCGTCCGGCGGTCGAAATAGCACACCGGCCCGGCGGCCCGGGAGGACCTCTCCGGCGGTCTGGAGCCGGGCTTCTGCCGTGACTACCGTGCCGATCGCGTCCCAGTCGGTTTTCGGGGCGGATGGTCCGCGCTTGAACAGAAATGCCATCTAGTTCTGGAACCGGACGTCGTTCGGCATGCCGCGCATATCGCGCTCCATCTTCCGGAGTCTTGCGATCCGGTCTTCGATCGGTGGATGTGTCGAGAAGAGACTCTGGACCGAGTGGCCCTTGAGCGCCGGGTAGATCGCCAGGGCGCTCGCTGAAGACATTTTACGCAAATCCGCTGCCGGCACACGCGCCATCGCCCCACTGATCTTCTCAAGCGCGGTGGCAAGGCTACCCGGGTCACCCGTCAGCTCCGCGCCGCTGTGATCAGCCCCGTACTCCCGGTAGCGGGAGAGCGCCATGATCAGCAACTGGGCCACAAACTGGACGACAAGTGTGCCGGCGAGCAGCATCATCATCGCCCCGCCGTTGCTGTTTCGTCCGCCACCGAACCCGCCGAACATCATGCGGAAGAACATCATCTGCATTACGAAGCTGGCGACGATCAAAAAGAAGCTGGCGATGGTGATGACCGTGACGTCCCGGTTTTTCACGTGGGACAGCTCATGGGCGATCACCGCCTCAAGCTCACGGGCGCTCAGCCGCTGCTGTATGCCGGTGGTGACCGCAACGAGCGCGTTCTTTGGATTCCGTCCCGTGGCGAAGGCGTTCGGCGCTGCGCTGTCGATGACCGCTACCTTCGGCATCGGCATATCGGCCCTGCGTGCGAGCCGTTCGATCATGTCGTACAGTTCCGGCGCCTCGTCGCGCGTGATCTGTTTCGCCCCGGTTGACCTCAGAATCAGGCGGTCCGAGCCGAAGTACTGAAACCCGGCCATCACGGCAGCGCCCCCGACCACGAAAATCAGCGGGATGCCGGCCGCGATCAACAGGAGTATGAAGAACGCGTAAACCCCGGCCAGCAGGAACATGGTCAGGTACATCCGGCTGCGCAACCCGTTGTCGCGGGTGAAACGTACCGTTGAGTTGGTCGCCATGGAGGTTCCTCGCGTCCCCGTGTCTCAGAAACGATATTCAAAAACCTGTTCGACGCACGATCACCATGCCGGACGCCGGGGAACTTAGAATTGTGGGCGATTAACACCGGCCACCGTGTATCCGATTGTAGGACAAGCCGCACCACCGGGCCAATCGCAAAACCACGCCCTACGGATCACCGTCGCGAGGCGATCTGGCCCCCGCTGCGCCTCCGGCAATCTACCGAGGAATACGAGAACTGTGATCAACAAGATTGACCGATAAACAGGAGACCGGCACGACGGATAACGTCGCCCACGAAGAAAGCCCGGCATCTTCCGGAGCGCCTGATGATGCGACCCTGGCCGAGATAGAGTCCTTTGCTGTGGAGGTGGTAGCCGCAGCCGGTGAACTCGTCTCCGGACGGTTTGGCGGCGTCATGGACGTCGAGTCGAAGGACGGTAACGGCGCAAACCCGGTCTCGGATGTCGATCGCGCCAGCCAGGCGTTGATGAGCGAGATGGTCGGCAGACGCTTCCCCGGTCATATGGTCCTCGGCGAAGAGGACGCTCCCAAAGACGAGCCGCCCGCCGGTGACTACATCTGGTGCGTAGACCCGATCGACGGCACGACCAACTACGTCAACGGTCACCCGCTGTACGCGGTCTCCGTGGGCGTCCTGTACCGGGGAGAACCGGTCGTAGCGGCGGTCTGGATACCGTGGCCGGTCGAAGGCGGGAACGAGATATATCGCGCACGGAAGGGCGGCGGCGCCTGGATAGGCGACCGGCGGCTCAGTGTTAAAAAACCGTCGCCGGACGAGGAGTCGAAGCCGAAGCGCGGGTGGCTCTCGACGATCCCGGGAAGCCTCCCGCACATGTTCAAGGTCGATTCCGGGATGCGCGGCAATTTTGGTGAGCCGCGGACCACGGGCAGCGCCGTATATGAGCTGGCGATGGTCGCCCGGGGCGTCCTGCAGTACGCGCTGACCGGGGCCGTTTTCTCATGGGACCTGGCCGCCGGAATCCTGCTTGTTTCCGAGGCCGGGGGGATCGTCCTCACCCCGGCCGGCCCACACGACCGCGTCGCAGGCGACTGGTCCATGTTCTCCAATTTTGCGTCCGGGTTCGATAACACTCAGGAGACGACGAGGCAGATTCGAGGCCGCCGCCGAGTTGTCCTGGTTGGAGCCCCGGAGGTCGTGTGGTTCGTATCGCAGCACGTGAAACCGAGACGCCACGGTCCGTTGCGCCGGTTGCGGCGACGATTACTTCGAGCGTTCCGCTGATTTGCGGGCGCTCAGCGCCGGATCAGCATCTCTCCGCCGTCGACGAGCAGGACCTGTCCCCGGATCATCCGCGCGTCGTCGCTGCACAGGAACGCCACCACCTTTGCCACGTCCTCGCGGGTGACGACGCGGCCCGCCGGTGTGGGGCGCTCGACCATGTCGTGTGCGGGCGATTCTTCCGGGAAAGCGTCCACGGCGTCCGTTCGTACGAAGCTGGCGGAAACCGCGTTAACGGAGATGCCGCGCTGCGACAACTCGATGGCAAGGTAACGGGTGAGCGACTCCAGCGCCGCTTTAGACACACCGACTACAAAGTAGTCCGGTAGTACCAGGGACGAGCCCGGGCTTGTCAGGTTGATGATCGTCCCACCGTCCGACATCAGGTCTGCCGCCGCGATCGAGCATTGCCACGGCGCACGGGCGTTGATGTTCATCGTCCAGTCCCAGTGCCGCTCTTCAAGCTCGGCGGCCGGGCGCATCACCCCGGAAGCGGCGTTGTTCACCAGGATGTCAAGACGGCCGAACTCAGATCTGACCTTCTCAAACAACGCCGTGATGGCGTCCGGGTCGCCGAGAGGCGCCCGTACCCTGAGACATCGCACGCCGAGACTGCAGACGGCCTCTTCCGTTTCCCGCGCGGCGTCGTGATTCCGCAGGTAGTTGAAGGCGATGTCGGCCCCGCGTCGTGCGAGCTCCAGCACGATCGCTTTGCCGATGCCGCGTGAGCCGCCGGTGACCAGCGCAACCTTGCCCGAAAGCTCACCAGATTCAGACGCCATCTCGGTCAGGCACTCCCCCTTGTGATTCAGGCTGATCCGGCGCGTTGTCCAGGCGTCAGTTGGAGCCCGAGATCGCCATTCCGCCGTCGGTCCGCAGGATTATGCCGGTTATGTACCGCGTGTCATCCTGCGCGAGAAACTCCGCCGCAACCGCGACCTCGTCCGGAACCCCGAAACGACTCATGGGGATCCAGGTCATGATCCTGTCCTTGGTTTTCTGCGGCAGTCCGTCAACCGTCGCCGTCTCGATATACCCGGGTGCGATGGCGTTCACCGTGATGTTCCGGGATGAAAGTTCTTTCGCCAGCGAGTAGGTCAGCGAGTGAATTGCGCCCTTGGAGGCGGAGTAGTTGGCCTGGCCGGCGTTGCCGCTGATCCCGACCACGGAAGAGATGTTGATGATGCGGCCCCAGCGCGCCCGCACCATCCCCGGAACGGCGCGGTGGCAACAGTAGTAGGTGCCGTTGAGGTTGGTCTGGATGACACGATCCCAGGCGTTGTCCTTCATACGCAGGATCAGGGCGTCATCAATGATCCCCGCGTTGTTCACCAGTATCTGGACCGGGCCAAACGCCTCTTCCGTGATAGCGAACATCGCATCCACCTGTTCACGCTCGGCGACGCTGCACTGGACCGAGATCGCCTCTCCGCCCCCGGCCTTGATGGTTTCAACCACCTCTTCCGCGTCGTCCGGGTGCGTGTTGTAGTTCACGGCGATGCGGTGGCCCATACGCGCCAGGCGGATGGCGATGGCCCTGCCGATCCCGCGCGATGCTCCGGTGATAAGTGTGCTGCGCGGCTCTTCAGGCAACGGCGGGATCCTGTTCTGATGCTATGGGTTGACCGGTCCGCGAAGCCGTTTCAACTCCGCTTCGGCCAGCTCTACGTAATTTAAGGAGACGGTTTTACAGGCCGTCTGGATAGCGTGGCATACCGCCGCCGCCTGCGCCTTGCCGTGACCCACCACCGCCACCCCTTTCACGCCAAACAGCGGACCGCCGCCGTACGCCTCCGGGAGGTTGGTCACTTCGTGTATGCGTCGGCATATCTCATCAAGCTCTTGTTCCGGGACTCGACCGGCCATCTTCTCGCCGATGTACGCGGAGAGCGTTTCCCCGATCCCCTCCGTCAACTTCATCACGACATTACCGACGAATCCGTCGCACACGACAACCTCGGCACGGCCGTACGGGATGTCGTTCGCCTCCAGATTGCCGATGAAGTTGAGGCCGCTGGCCTCGAGGAGCGCGGTTGCTTCCTTTACCTGCGAGTTGCCCTTGCCTGCTTCAGAGCCGACGCTCAACAGGGCAACGCGCGGATTTTTAGCGCCGAACACGACCTGGGAGAAGATGGCGCCCAGCACGGCGTAGTCAGCAAGCTGTTGCGGCTTGCAGTCCAGGTTGGCCCCGATGTCCATGACGATCGTGTCCGGGGCAAGGCCGTAAAGCGGGCCGCCAAGCGCGGCGCGTTCGATACCCTCAAAGGTGCCGAACACGACCGTCGCAGCCGCTATCGTGGCGCCGGTCGAGCCCATGCTCACGAGCGCCTTCGCGCGACCGTGCCGAACGGCGCTGGCGGCGCGGAAGATCGAGGCGTTCCGTTTCGTCATGTACGCCGTGGCCGGGGCCTCTCCCTCCTCGACCACGCCCTCGGACGGCTCGGTCGAGATCGGCAGGCCGGTCACATCATGTTTGGCCAGCTCAGCGTCTACCGGTTCAGGGTCGCCGACCAGGATGATCGACACCTCGCCCTCGCGGGCAGCCTGCACCGCTCCTGCGACGATCTCCGAAGGTGCGTTGTCGCCGCCCATAGCGTCGACCGCGATAGGAATCAATTCCGTTGATTCTTGGGTAGTCAAGAACTCTCCCAAAAATTATCTTTCATACCGCTGGATGATCCCGTCAGGTCGCGGGACTGTCATGGACAGGAATAAACGCCTGTCCTGTGATCACGTCGGAGCCGTCTTCTTTCCGTACGCCGACCGCAATCTCCACGACGCGTACGCCATCCACTTCTTTTACCCGCGTGACCTCGCCGGATGTTTGTACGGTCTCGCCCGGGAAAACCGGTCCACGGAAGCGTACTTTAAGCCGCCCGCCAAACGCCCAGTGCTCCGGATACGCGGAAGTGAGCATTTCGGACACGATCGCAAGGGTAAGCATACCGTGGGCGATGCGACGACCGAACGGCGTTTTCGCTGCGAACTCGGCGTCAAGATGAATGGGGTTGTAGTCGCCGGCGGCCCTGGCGTACGCCTCCACCTGCGTCTGTGTGATGGTCCGGATGATCGTCTCCAACCGTTCACCGGGTTCCAACGGCGCACGCCGCTTCTCAAGCGTCATGGCGTGTTCACGATGATCAGGCTGCTCGCCGCCGCAACCTCTTCCCCGGTCTGATCAACAAACGACATCTGGACCGTTGCGAACCGGTTTCCCCGGCGCTCGGCGTTCGATTTCAGCACCGCCCGGATCTCAAGGGTCTCGCCCGGCGATACCGGTCGTTTGAAAGACACTTCCTGCGATGCGTGGACAACTTCAACGGTGCCGTCAGCCAGTCCGAGGTGGCTTATGAACCGCGACAGACCGGCCGCGATAACCGCCATCGCCGGCACGCGCTCTGATGGCCGCGCCGTCACATCGCCGACGGCCGCGGCGTACGCAGCAGCTTCAGCCTCGCTGATGACGAGGGATTCAGGGGGGAACTCGTGTCCTGGTTCGAGATCGTGTAGCGGCATGTGTCCTCGCGTGCGCCGGTTCTATGGGTCGCCAGATGAATTCTCAGACGAATACTAAGTGACTATCCCTGCCGCGACAGCAGGTGCGGATGAGCGACCTCTGTCCGCCACGGCATAGCGTTGGGGCGGCTTCTGCCATGACTCCCGGCGCGAGTGGGGCGTGGAGACAGTAATCCGCCGGCTCACCTCGGATTCGCCGGACCGGCGTTCACTCAGATGTTCCGCGCGTGCCCTGCATGTCGACAGCTTCCGCGATCCACCGGGAAGCGAGCTGGAACGACATCTCGTTCCGGTAATCCAGGGAGGAAAGCGCGAGCACCTTGTGCATGACGCCGCTCGACACACGGGCTTCGACACTCTCCCCCAGCTTCGGCACCCGCACCCTCAACGCCTCGGCTATCGCCGCCGCCGCGAATAGTCCGCTGCGGTTTATGAACACCCGCGTCATTACCCGTCCGTCGTAATACAGCGACAGCCCGGACTTTGTCTGCGTCAGCGTGACGCGCATATGAGCGCGCGGCTGTCCGAGAATCTCATAGGCGCGATCGAGCGCTTTCGTCCGTGATATAGCCATTCAGCCAGCTTGATTTCGGTGTTGTTGTCGATTCCTGCACCCGTGCCGGTGGATCAGCGCTCCCCTTACATTCCGGCAAGGAATTGAGGAAGGCGGTCCGGAAGTATAATCCCCGCGTTTCACCCGGGCGCTCTGACTGACCTGTGAACGTCCGGGGAGGATGCCGCAGGAAACAGCGCTATTTTGGAGGCCCTGTATGGACCTTACCGGACATGTGGCGATAGTCACGGGTGGAGCGACCGGCATTGGACGCGCCATCGGCATCAAAATGGCCGAGGTAGGCGCGAGCATCGTCGTTTCTGACATTGACGCCGATGCCTGTGTGCGAACGGCGGGCGAGATCGCGGCGCTCGGGGTGCAGTCGGTGGGAA
>JADFQR010000061.1 GCA_022561735.1 Chloroflexota bacterium
CGGGCCGCTGCGGATCGTTGGAACGCGGCGCTGGGATCCTCCGGGAAGCCTGCGATTCCTGAAATCCCCGGCGGCCCCGGCTTCGCGGGCCCGGGCTGAAATGGAAATCCTCGGGGCGCCTGCGGGAGGCGTGCTGGCGTTGACGCTCGGTGCGTACCTGTTCGGTGCGATACCCACGGCCTATCTGGCCGCGCGCTGGAAGCGCGGGGTGGACATCCGCCGACACGGAAGCGGCAACGTTGGCGGTACGAACGTGATCCAGGTTGCCGGCCGGACAGTGGGCCTTTTTGTGGTGGCGTTCGATATGTTCATCAAGGGGCCGCTGCCGGTGATACTGGCCGGTTCCGTACTCGGGTACGGGAAGGGAGTTGAGGTTGTCGCCGGGACGGCGGTGCTCATCGGCCACGACTGGTCGGTATTTCTGCGTTTTTCGGGGGGGAGGGGTCTCGGTACGGGTAGTGGCGCTGCCCTCGTGATGGCGTGGCCGGCCTGGGTCATATTCGTCATTATCGGGTTCGGTTACTGGGCCATCACCCGCAATTCACCCGTGGGATGGGCGATCGCGTTACTACTGTCGCCGTTCGTCGCGGTGGGGTTAGGGCTGGCCGGGGAATACATTATTTACGCCGTGATATTCACCGCCGTATCGGCGATCAAGCGGGTAGCATCTAATCCCGGTGAACGACGAACGCCTCGTGACATGAGTTCGACCAGGCTCGTCTGGAACCGTCTCGTTTATGACCGGGACATTGAGGACCGAGACGCCTGGCTGAGAGGAGATGCCGGCAGGTGACGCTTATAGCGCCCTGCCGTTCATATGGTTGATTCCCCCCCCGTATTCTGCCCGCGCGACCCGGACACAGAAACCAATCTACGCTGTGGCCGGTGCGACGTGCTGATCTGCCCCAACTGCCTGGTGCAGACCGTCGTCGGATCGCGCTGCGAGGATTGCGCCCAGGTGCGCACGCCGCCGATGTTTCAGGCGAGCAGCGGTGAGCTGGGGAAAGCCGCCGCCGCCGCTTTTGGCACAGCGATAGCGTTGTCGGTAGTTGCCGGCCTTATCCTGACGGCTGTTGGACTGGCACTCGGAGGGGTGGTGGTGGTCGGAGGGGTCGGTTGGCTGGTCGGAGAAGTGGTCTATCGCGCGAGTGGGTACAAGCAAAGCCGGGCGCTGCAAGTTGTGGCTGGCCTGGCTACGCTGGCCTCGTTCCTGATAATTTCGTTTTTCGCGCCGTTTGGCGCCATCATCGGCCTGATCATCGGCACGTACTACGCCATACAGCGCGTGAAACCCCCGCGCGGCGTTTAAGGCCGCGGCGAAAAAGGGCTCAGGACGGTCCTGCGGAGTCCGATCACGACGGCAAGCGGGATTTCCCTGCCGCCGGGACTCCTACGCCTTGACCGGGCTGATCACCGTGACGTCCCGGTGGGCCAGGTGGCTGCGTACGTGATCGACTTTCGCCAGCCATTCCGGGTCGCTGTAAAACGCCTTTTCCTTCCGGGCGAGGTCCGCTTCATCCTCGAAAGACCGGACCCAGATGAAACGCTCGTTCTCCGTGTCGGTCCAGGCTCCATCAACCTTGATCCCGTGTTTTGCGAGGATCGGACGGAGCTCTTCAAAGGCCTTGAGCCATGAGTCCATCTGGCCACTGTTGATGGTGTAAATACGGAGCTGCGAGATCAAAGCGGCAAATCCTCTATTGGAACTAAATGGATGTGATGGCTGACGCCATCGTTTGCGGTCCGCAGCATATTAATACGTGCAGACGCCGTCCAGCCCGGAAGCTCGCGTGGGAACAGGAACTGGCCGAACCACCGTGACCTCGCGATGCGCCTCATGCGCCCGGATCCGGTCCATGAGGTCAAGCCATTCCGGGTCGCCGTAGAACGCAGCATCCTTGCGCTCCATATCCGCCTCATCCTTGTAGGTGCGGAACCAGATGAAACGCTCCCGTGCGAGGTCCGTCCACATCCCGTCCACACCCATCCCGTGCTTGCGTATCAGCGCCATGGCCTCAGCGCGAAAAATCTCCAGCCACGCGTCCATCTCCCCGCGATTTATCGTGTAGATGCGTAACTGGGCGATCATCGCCGGTCTCCGTTCCCGTCGGTTGCCCGTTGTTCAGGGGCAGACGCCTCCCGCCGGCGCAAGCGGCTACCGGCCCTCCAGCATGCCCATCACCGCTCGACGGCCTTTGCCGGAAGTCATCCTCTTCATCATCTTCTGCATCTGGCGGAACTGTCCGAGCAGCTGGTTGACATCGGAAGGCGTCGTGCCTGATCCGTTCGCGATGCGTTTGCGGCGGGAGCCGTTGATAAGTTTGGGATTGATCCGTTCGCCGGGCGTCATCGAGTGAATCATCGCTTCGACGCGGGTGATCCGGCTCTCGTCCAGGTCCTTCGGGTTCATCCTGCCCTTGAGTGATCCCATCCCGGGGATCATGCCGAGGATATTTGCCATGCCGCCCATCTTTTTGAACGCCTGCAACTGCTGGAGCATGTCGTTCATATCGAACTGCTTTGAACGCATCTTGCGTTCGAGTTCCAGGGCCTGGTCGGAATCGAACTGCAGCTCGGCCTTCTCGATAAGCGTCTGCATGTCGCCCATCCCGAGAATCCGTGACGCCAGCCTGTCTGGATAGAACGGCTCAAGCCCGTCCGGGCGCTCGCTGACGCCTATGAACTTGATCGGAACACCGGTGACCGCGCGCATCGACAGCGCTGCGCCGCCGCGGGCGTCACCGTCCATCTTGGTCATGATGATGCCGGTCAGCCCGATCCGTTCCTGGAACTCGGTTCCCGAGCGCACCGCGTCCTGCCCCGTCATGGCGTCGACAACCAGCAGGTTCTCGATCGGGTTGGTCGCGTCCCGGATCTCTTCCAGCTCGCGCATCAACTCGTCGTCGATGGCGATCCGCCCGCTCGTGTCGAGAATCAGATAGTGCGTGCCGTTCCGCTTCGCCTCTTTCACGGCGTTGACCGCGACCTTGAGCGGGGTCGACTTGTCCGGGTCCTCCCGGTACACATGGATCCCGAGATCGTCACCAAGCTGCACAAGCTGATCGATCGCCGCCGGACGCCGGAGGTCGCACGCTGCGATAGAGACCGATTCACCCTGCTCATTGAACCAGCGCGCCAGCTTGGCCGCGGAGGTGGTCTTGCCGACCCCCTGCAGACCGATCAGCATGATTACCGTTGGAGGGGATTCGCCCCGGCTCAGACCCTCCGCCTCTCCGCCGAGAATCTTGACCAGCTCTTCGTTGACGATCCGAACGACTGATTGCCCCGGCGTCAATGATTCGAAAAGATTCTCGGCCTCGGCCCGCTCCTTTACCGCTCGCACGAACGAGCGCGTGACCTTGAAGTCCACGTCCGCCTCGAGCAGGGCCAGCCGGACCTCGCGAAGCGCCTCGTCAATATCCTTTTCGGATAGCCTTCCCTTGCCGGTCAGGCGGGCAAAGGCGCCGTTTAGTTTTTCTGTAAGAGACTCGAACAATTTCGGAACTGCCTTGTTTGACCCAAAAACCTTGCCGGGATTAGATGAGGGGACGCCGGAAACCAGGCTCAGCGGCTATCCCACGTACCGATTGTAGCAACGGGGACGCGAAAGGCCGGTAGCTGGTTGCCGCCATATCGCTGGCGATTGACGCAGGGGGGAAACAATGAAGTTTGACACGGTCATCCGGGGCGGCTCAGTGATAGACGGCAGCGGAGCGCCTGAATACCGGGCGGACGTCGGCATCGCGGCGGGCCGAATCGTGGCAATTGCAGACCTCGGAGCTGCAATTCCAGATACGGAAATCGTGATCGAGGCGTCCGGCCATGTCGTGTGCCCCGGGTTCATCGACATCCACACCCATTCCGACGTATCGCTTATCGACCATCCGGGCGGCGAAAGCAAGGCGTACCAGGGGGTCACCACCGAGGTCACGGGCAACTGCGGGTTCTCGCCCTTTCCCGCGCTATCTGACCGGCCCGGAGCTGTGCGAGATGGCCTCGGCTCGACGCTCCGGTCAAACGCGGATTGGAACTGGAATGACCTGGCCGGTTATGCCGCGGTAGTCCACGAGAACGGTGTCTCCATCAACATCGCCCCGCTGACCGGCCACTCAGCGCTCCGAATAGCCGCCGGCGCGATCGACGATGGGCCGCCGGCGGTTGACCAGATGGCGCTGATGCGGCGGCTCCTCGCAGAGTCTATGGAGCAGGGCGCGTTCGGCATGTCCACCGGGCTGACCCTCCCGCCGTCCAGCTACGCCGATACCGGCGAGATCGTTTCGCTTGCGTCCGTCATGTCGCCTTACGACCACGCTTTCTACGCAACCCATGCCCGCGTATGGGCCGGCTGGCATGTGAAGGCCATCGAGGAGGCCGTCGAGATCGGGCGCCGTGCAGGAGTTCCGGTGCAGTTCTCGCACATCGCCATCATCGACTCACGCGAGTACGGCAACGGCGATCAGCTCGTCGCCGTAATCGACGGCGCACGCCGGGACGGCGATGACGTGACCTGCGACATGTATCCGTACACGGCGTCATCCTCCGGCTTCAGCCAGTTACTGCCGGGCTGGGTACAGGAAGGCGGGGTGGACGCCATGCTCGCCCGTCTCCGCGACCCCGTCACCCGGGCGAAAGTTCATGAAGACACTTCCAAAGGCTGGTTTGGCGGTCTCCCGTGGACTTTTGAGCCACATGTCGTTGCAACCGTCGCCAGCAAAAAGAACAGCTCACTGGTCGGCAAGACCCTGGCCGAGATCGCCGGGATGCGGGGGGTCGACGGCATCGAAGCGATGCTGATGCTGATCGATGAAGAGGACAACGAGATCTCCGAGATCATGCACAACCGCGTTGAGGGAGACATACGCTTTTTCATGGGTTATGACCACGCAATGATCGGATCAGACGGCCGGGCGATAGATCGCTCCGGGATATGGGAGTCGTCGCTGCCCCACCCGCGCTTTTACGGAACCTTTCCTCGCGTCCTCGGGCGGTACGTACGCGAAAAACCGCTGATCTCACTGGAAACGGCGGTCCACAAGATGACCGGCATGCCCGCACGGAGACTTGGACTGTCAGACCGTGGCCTGCTGCGCGAGGGCGCGATCGCGGACATCGTCGTGTTCGACCCCGCGACGGTGAACGATACTGCGACCTTCAAAGAGCCGCACCGCTACGCGGCCGGGATGCCACACGTCATGGTCAACGGTGAGTTCGTTATACGAGATGGCCGGCACACCGGAGCCCGTCCGGGCCGCGTGCTCCAGCGCGGGGCGTGAGGCGGCGCGGAGATGCGGCGGAGTGAGCTAACTGCTGTCCGCGCGCTGGTCGCTATTTGGCCAGGCTGCTGAGGCCATCGGGCACCACGATCCCGCCGGTCACCACCATCTGCATCGCTTCGGTTGACGAGATGTCAAGGATGGTGACCTCGGTCATCGGAATGATGATCAGGAACCCGGAGCTCGGCAACGGCGTGGTGGGTATGTACACGATTCCGAACTCGCGATTGGAATCGCTCGTGAACTCACGTGTGAGGAAACCAATCGCCACGCTCCGGTCCGTAGGGAAAGGGACGGTGACAACGGTGTCAAAACGTGATTCATGCCCCCCGGAGACCGAAAGCGACACCTGTTTTGCCGTCAGGTAGATCCCGCCGATGAGCGGCATTTTCATAATGACGCTTTCAAGCGTCCGTCCAAACCACTCCGCGACCCGGTGGCTCAGCGCTCCAACAATGAAGATGATTGTGGCGAATATGAGCAGTCCGAAACCGGGCGGGTTCGGGCCGGGGAGCGGGTCCAGGATCGGCGCGAACACGGGATCTACGGTGGTCACAATGAACTGAATAATCAGCACCGTAACGGCGAGAGGCAGGAGCACGATCAACCCGCGCCCGAATATTCTTCCCATGGACCTCTCAACTCACTGGAATCGGTTCAGGGACCATACCCCATTACAGACCGCGGCAGTAACTATTTGGCCGGTCACTCCGCAGCCGGACCACGGGGAGATCGGGTGAAGAATTGTGCGCGAGTACGCGTGCGGCAGATTCCTCCGGCACATTCGGAAAGCCGCGCGCCCGCAGGCGATTTGTGTCTCGGCCCTCCAATCACCGGGACGCCGGTATGCGGTAAGGGTCAGGGAACACTTCTAGTGTGCCGTTTTTGCCCGCCGAGTCCAGTAGTTCCAGCGCTGACCGGACCACGGCCGACTGGCGCTCGACATCGAACGGCCCTCCCACCGTTCTACCCATCGGGTGCTGCGTCACCAGCGTTCTCGGCACCTTCATCTCTTCAGCGCGATGTTTCCAGGCCCGAATGAAGATCGCCACGGTCGGTATGCCGCGCTCTTCAAGGATCCGTGCGAAGTGCCCCACGGACACGTGGCACACCGGTCAGGCGGCTACCAGTAGGATCGCATCCACCTCCTGACCGATCAACTTCCCGGCAAGCTGTGGTCCGGTCTCTTTTAGGATGCGAAGTTGAGATGCGGCTCCGACAAAGCTCAAGGCTGTGGGCGACAGGCTGCCGATCACGCCTTCATCCCTCAGTTCAATCAACCGGTCTATCGGCAGCTGAGTATTCCGGTCTTTACAGGCGGCGGTGATGTCGTACCCGCCATGCCGTATTGCGAGAGAGTCCGCCGGAGCGTCGTACGGGATTTCGGACAGGATTGGCGGAACCCTGAGAAACTCACCGATTCGACGTGTAGCTTCATCCTGATCCATGTCCTTCACACCGAACGGCTCAGGGTCCTCGCCGCGCATGAAGTGCCCGCTTGAGGCAATCAGTCCCAGCCGGGACTCGGACAACGGTTGTCGCATCGGTGTGAACGGGCCGTCGTCGTACAGAAAGTTTGGAACAGCATCGGCAGCCGGCTTGTAGCCGCGCACCTGCCACTCGTAGACGTGTTCCGCAATCCGGGCGGCGTTGCCGTCATCGATCGTATCGCCGATCTTGACGAGCAGTTCTTCAAAAAAGGTAGCCGCCTCGTCTTCCGGGATGGCACGGAGGAACTTGAACAGCAGGTTTGTGCGGGAGCCGTAGTTAAACGAGTCCTTGAACTGTTCAAAGGTTTCCTGGGCTTCGGACGGGTTCTCGTTGCTCACTGGCGATCGACCTCCTGTGCGCTTTCAGACATGTCCGGCGGCGCCGGCAACATAGCATTAGGATGCTCCCGCGCGGATAACGGCGCCACCTGCATGACGTGGACCCAGTTGCCGGTCCCGGATGGAGCTTCGGCAGAACGCCGGGGTCAAATAACTTGCGGGCTTGTACGCTGCCATTGAC
>JADFQR010000062.1 GCA_022561735.1 Chloroflexota bacterium
CCTTTTCGGGGTTGACGTGTGCGTCCGGCAGTGTCAATAATTAGAACATATGTTCTAGTAAGTGTCGCAGTGTGCCGGGCCGTTCGTCTGGACCCCCCGGACCCGTCGATCACTTTGCAGATTGAGGAGGAAACTCGGATGGGTGATGTGGAACCCGGTGCGCCGGAGTTGAGCGTTCCCGTTGTATCTCACGCGACATGCTTGCGGTGCGACTCGGACGACACGGTGCGATTGGAGAAGGCTCGGACCGAGGCGAATACCTGCTATCGATGCCGTGGTTGTGGCCACATCTTCAGCCCGATTGGCTCCTGATCTGGCGCCCAGGCTGGCGGCGGAGCGCCCGGGTCCCGGCCCGGGGCAAGACACGGAATCGGCCCTGGCCCAGAGGGAAATCTGGGCTGCGGATCCGGCCGGATTTGTGCGTGACCGTCTCGGGGCGCGGCTGTGGGACGGGCAGATCCAGATACTCGAAGCGGTGAGAGACCACGTGCGCGTCGCTGTCCGGTCATGCAACGGGTCCGGCAAGAGCTACGCGGCGGCGCACATCGTCCTGTGGTGGTTGATGGCGTTCAGTGAATCCATGGTGATCACAACGGCTCCGACGGAGCGCCAGGTTCGCGAGGTTCTCTGGCGTGAGATACGGCGCGCCTACCGCGGCAACGAGGAGCTGATCGAGGGGAAGCTGACGCGCACAACGCTGGAGCTGGGGGACAAACACTACGCCCACGGCATCTCGACAAACGAGCCCGAGCGGTTCCAGGGCTTTCACGAGGGCAACATCCTGTTTGTCGTCGACGAGGCTTCCGGTATGCGGGAGGACATATTCGAGGCAATTGAGGGGTCGATGACCTCCGCCGGCGCGCATCTTCTGCTGCTCGGCAACCCGACAGCGCTCGGCGGGACTTTCTACGAGGCGTTTCATCGTCGGCGCGACCTGTGGCACACGCTGCACATATCGGCGTTCGACACTCCGAATGTGGCGTCGGGTGAGATCGAGATCCCGGGACTGGTCAGCCCGCAGTGGGTAACGGATGCGGCGCTCAACTGGGGCGAAAACAGCCCGATGTACCAGGTACGCGTGCTCGGGGAGTTTCCATCTGAAGGGGTGGACTCGCTCATCGCCCTGCGGCTGATCGAGGCGGCCATACTTCCACGGCTTCAGGAGGCATCCGGCGATAGCGCTGAACTCATAGCTGAACCTGTGGAGATCGGCGTGGACGTGGCCCGGTTCGGTAACGACCGGAGCGTTATATGTGTTCGCCAGGGGGAACGTGTCCTGTCGCTCGACGTATTCGGCAGGCAGGACACGATGGCGACCGCCGGTCGCGTGGTGGAGGCGGTGAGACGGCACCGCCCGGTGGCGGTGAGGGTGGACGCGATCGGAATCGGCGCGGGGGTCGTTGACCGCCTGCGAGAGCTCGGGGTTGCGGGCATTGCCGGGATTAACGTCTCGGAGCGCGCCCGCAACCCCGAGCAGTTCTTGAACCTGCGCGCTGAACTGTTTGACGGGCTCAGGCAGCGATTCCAGGAAGGGCGAATCCGTATACCGGACGACCCGGACCTGATCGCCGAGTTGTCGTCGCTCCGCTACTCGTTCTCGAGCAGCGGGCAGGTGCGGCTTGAGAGCAAAGATGATCTGCGGGGGCGCGGCATCGCGAGCCCGGACCGGGCGGACGCCCTGATGCTGGCGTTCGCCGGGATCCGGCGGCCCGGCTTCAAGGCCTGGGCGTAGGAGAGGGAGAGCGAGGAATGGCAAACAGGCGGTTGGTGTGCGGTTTATGTGACTCGGTGACGGACTTCGCCGTCCCGCAACGGTGCGCGCATATCGCGGTCCTGCACGCGGTGCTGGATCACGCCGTGATGCTGCCGCCGCTGCAGGAGTCGGTGCGGCGCGTGTCGCCATCGGGCCGGGCGAGCTGGTGGCTTCCGGATGGGCGTGAGTGGTTGATCGAGTGGGCGAACGATGGGTTCAGGCTCTGATCATCGGCTCTCCTTTTAAGTTGCCGGTTGAGTTACTGGGACGGGTGAATTAAGAACGGGTGGAACGAGGGGGCATGCACGTGGGAGCGGCTACGACGCTGGTTCGGTTGATCGGAACGGGCGCCCGCTGGGCGGGACGGAAGTTCTCGCCCGGCGCGGTAATGAGGCCGGGCAAGAGGTCCGGCGGAACGGTAGAACGGGCGAACCGCGCTGCGCGTGTGCTTGTGGACCGCCTGGGTGACGGTCTTGACCCGTGGTTCGGTGTCGACGGATCGTCGGGAGGAGGGCGGTACGGCGATTTCTACGCGACCTCGACGTCCGTTCACGCGGCGGTACGCGTCCGGTCAGACGCGGTCAGCCGTCCGCCATTCAAGGTTCACGAGGTCGGGCCGGGCGGGGTGGAGATGCCGGTCGAGCCGGGCCATCCGCTGCAGGCGATCCTGGACCGCCCGAACCCGTTCTGGACGCCCGCTGAGTTGTGGCGCGCCACCGAGACCTACCTGTCGCTCTGGGGCGCCGCTTTCTGGGGGCTGGAACGGGACGAGACCGGTACGGTGACCGAGCTGTGGCCGCTGAGACCGGACCGCGTTCGCGTTCTCCCGGACGAGAAGGCGTATGTCCGCGGTTTCGTTTACGAGCATGCCGGAAAGCGGGTTGCGTACCTGCCGGAAGAGATCGTGTGGTTCCGGCACTTCAACCCGGTTGATGAGTTTTCGGGCGCATCGGCGGTCGCTCCGGCGCGCGCCGCGGTGGAGATGGCGTCTTCCGCGCTGCTGTTCAACCGGTCTTTCTTCGCTAACTCTGCGACGCCGGCCGATCTGGCGATCACGACGGACGAGACCCCGACAGACGACCAGGTTGCCGAGTTTTACGAGCGCTGGGAGGCGCGGTTCTCAGGCCCGGGCCGCGCGCACCGGCCAATCGTGCTCAGCCGGGGCATGGATGCCAAGCGGCTCGGGTTGTCGCACCGAGAAATGGAGTTCATCGAGGCGCTTAAATGGTCGGTGGAGGAGGTGGCCCGGGCGTTCGGCGTGCCGAAGGCGTTCCTGGGCGATCTGAAGGACGCGACTCTCGCTAATATCGAGTCCGAGGAGCGGTTCCTGTGGCGCAACACCATCGTCCCGGAGTTGCGTCTACTGGAGGACGCCGTCAACCGAACGCTCTCGCCGCTGTTCAAGACGCCCGGCGGCCCCGAACTGAAGGCACGCTTTGACCTGGGCGTTATCGAGGCGCTCCAGGAGTCGGAGAACGAGCGCGTCGACCGGCTGGTGAAGCTGGTTGAAGCGGGCGTCTTGACGGTGAACGAGGTGCGAGCCGGCCGCGGCCTGGGCCCGGTGGACTGGGGCGACCGGCCGGTGGAGCGGAAACGGGACCGCGTGGCTGGGGGATAGAGGAGCAAGGAGGCGCGATTCGGCCCCCCTCCCCGCTTGTGCGCCTGCGGCGGTTCGCGGCATACTCGGAACGTGCTAATAACCGAAACGGGTGAACTCGCCGCGTTCTGCAAACGGCTTGAGGGCGCTCCTTACGTTGCAGTGGACACCGAGTTCCTGCGCGAGAAGACCTACTGGCCCAAGCTTTGCCTCGTCCAGGTCGCGTACGAGGACGAAGTGGCGGCGATCGATCCCCTTGCGTCCGGGATAGACCTCGGGCCGCTTTTTGACCTGATGGATGATCAGCGGACGCTGAAGGTGTTTCACTCGGCGTCGCAGGACATGGAGGTGTTCTACAGCGTCTCCGGCCGCGTGCCGCTCCCGATCTTCGATACGCAGGTGGCGGCGATGGTGGCGGGGTACGGTGAGCAGGTCGGCTATGCCACGTTGGCGGCGCAGATTGCCGGCGTGACGTTGGACAAGTCATCGCAGCTAACCGACTGGTCACTGCGGCCGCTGTCAGACCGTCAGATCGCCTACGCCCTGGCTGACGTCACGCACCTCTGCACCATTTACGAAGACCTTGAGGACAGGCTGGAGGAGACCGGCCGGGCGTCCTGGGTGTCAGAGGAGATGGCGGCGCTCACAGACCTTTCGACGTATCGATCAGACCCGATGGAGGCTTACCGGCGTGTCCGGATTCGCCGGCCAAACCGGAAGGCCCTCGCCGTATTGCGTGAGGTTGTCGCATGGCGGGAAGAGACGGCGCAGCAGCGCAATCTTCCCCGCAACTGGGTGATCCGGGACGACGCGCTGGTCGAGATCGCGACCCATGCCCCGCAAACGGTGGCGGAACTCAGCCGGGTGCGAGGGTTGCGCGGAAACGCTGCGAAGGGCCGTGATGGAGAGGCGTTGCTGGCGGCGGTCAAGCGTGCGCTGGACACGCCAAAAAGCGAGTGGCCGGAGCTCCCGCCGCGTCGGGCTCCGATTCACGGCCATGAGGCTCTCGTGACACTCCTGCAGACTCTCCTGAGGTTGCGCTGTGAGGACCACGATGTGGCGCCGAAGCTGGTCGCAACCCGTGATGAACTGGACAGAATCGCAACAACAGATGACCCTGACCTGCGACCGCTTCAGGGCTGGCGGCGTGAACTGTTCGGCGAGGACGCGATAGCGCTGAAGGCTGGCCGGCTGGGACTGACCGGAGACGGCAGCCAGGTGCGGGTGATAACGCTCGATTAGCGTGTTCCGCCACGGCCGTGGCGCCGGTCCCCTGTCCTGTTTGCCTTTCGCGTCGGCCGTTTAAGGGCCAGGCGTGCCTGCCAAACCCGTTGTGGCCACACGCCCGGTCCGTCCGTTTTAACGGATTTCGGTCCACTGAATCGGGTTGAAGATGTCCGGCTGTGGTTCACCTTCAACGTGGAGGATCCCGGCGGCGCCCTTGTTAATCCGGAAGATTGCGTGGTCGACCAGGATGTAGTCGCCCGGCACCTCCACCGTGAACTCCACTCCCACGGCGCCGCCCGCAGGAATCATCGTCGTCTGTACGTTCTCGTTCACAAGGCTGAACGATCCCTCCACGTACACCCGGTCGAAAATCTCACCGATCACGTGGAAGCTGGACGACAGGTTCGGGCCGATGTTGCCGACGAACAGCCGTATCGTGTCTCCAACCAGGATCGGGTCATCACCGAATGTGCCGAGTGCGCGATCACCCACCACAGCGCCGGGCCGACCGTTGAAGGTAACGAACGATGGCTGCTCCAGGTAACCGTATTCAGCAGCGAACGCCAGGTGCCCACTGTCGGCGAGGGCCGCCGCTGACTGCCCTCCACCGGCTTCGGAGTAGAACTCGCTCTGCATCAGGTAGAACTCGTGATCCACCTCCGGCAGCCCTTCCTCAGGCTCGACAACTATCAACCCGTACATGCCCTTGGAGATGTGCGTCGGAATGTCAGGGAAGGCGCAGTGGTAAACGTAGATGCCCGGGTTGAGCAGCTTCACCTGCAGGTTGGTCATAGCGCCCGGCAGCGTGTCCAGTTTGACGGCTCCCCCGCCCGGCCCGGTCACGGCGTGGAAATCCACGTTGTGCGGCATAAAGCTGTCTGCCGGGTTGTAGAGGTAGAAGTCGAGCGTGTCACCCACACGCGCCCGGATCATCGGACCCGGGATGCCGCCGTTGAACGTCCAGTAGTCCATCGTCGTCCCGTCCACCACCCGGGCAACGCCTTCCTCGATCTGGAAGTGAATCTCCTGGGTGATCGGGCCGGTGCGCTCCACGAAGTTCTGGTACTGACCATCTTTGTAGAGCGTGTAGTCGGTGGATGGCGGCATGTCTATCGGGTGGCGCGAGATCTCCTCAATGGTGATCGGCTTCGCCGCCGTTTCGAGCTGGTTGGCGACCTGGACAGTGGTCGGCTCCGGCACAGGCGTGGGCGTGGCCGGCAGCGCGGTCGGCGCTGAAGCTACGTCTTGAGCTGTGGCGGAGGAGGAATCACTGGTGCACGCCACCGATGCGAAAGCGAAAAGTCCCACCACGAGTGCGAGCACGCTTGCGAGGGAGCCCCGTTTCCAGTGTCCTACCGTCGTCGAGCGAGTTTCGTTAACCATCGAAAACCTCCCGGATCTTCTTCCAATTCATCGTATAGATGACGATGCCACAAAACCCGTACGGCGGTTGTGAAGAAAAGCACAATATTATGAGGGGAATGTGATGACCGCTCCGCATTGTTACCGCTTGCCGGGCGTCCACTGCCCTGAATCAGTTCAGAGACCGGAGGTTGTGACGCCTCCAACGATCAACGGGCGGCGTGTGCGCCGGGGCTATACTCGCCCGGCGTCAAACAGCCACAGGAAGCGGGAATGTATGGAGCCTCGAGTTAACGTATCTGACGATGTGCTGGACAGGTTTCGGCGTGTCACGTCCGCCACGGTATACAGCGCTGTATGGCGGCATCCGGTCGATAGCGGCGAGTGGTTTGCTTCTGCGAACTGGCAACGTTGCCTGATGAAGAATGTGCTGCCGATGACGCAGGGCAAGATGCTGGTCGGGCGCGCCCGGACGCTCCGGTTTGTACCGCCCCGGCCGGACCTCCTTGAGATCACCCGCCGTGGCGAGCACTCACCGGAGTACGTAGCGATGGGAACCTGCGGACCGGGTGACGTGCTGGTGGTCGAGGCGCACGCCGCGGAGCCGGAGGCCAACATCGTTGGCAACATGAAAGCGCGGCAACTCTGGCACAACGGCGCGGAGGGGATCGTTACCGACGGCGGCATCCGTGACCTGGACATGATCGCCTCTGACTACGGTTTGAAGGTGTTCGCAGGGCATCGTTCGCCAGCCGGGAACCTGCCCTGGATCGAGGCGTACGAGGCCAACGGCGCGATCAACTGCGGCGGCGCGCTTGTGTTCCCGGGCGATGTGATCGTTGGAGACGACGATGGCGTGGTGATCGTGCCGTGCCAGCTCGCTGAAGGGGTGATCGACTGGATCGAGGAGCAGGACAGGGCCGAGGAGTTTGTCATAGGGCTAATCGACGAAGAAAAGGCGCCGCCGGGCCGGTACTATCCGATATCCGAAGAAACAAAAGAGCGATACCGGCGCTGGGTCGCCGAGCAGGGTGACACTTAAACCGCCCGGGAAGCCGGCGGCGGGGCCCCGGGATGGCCCGTTTCATGGGGAGGTTATCCGAGACATGGAGAAGTTGTTCTCTTCCGAGCATCCACCGAAGACGATGGAGCTTGAACGCACCGACGATGGTCGATTGAGGCTGGTTATATCGCTGTCCAAGCTGGGGCAGGACACGATACTCGAATACTTCCTGGATGATGACGATGTCACCGCCCTGAAGCCGGCGCTGGCCTGATGGCTG
>JADFQR010000063.1 GCA_022561735.1 Chloroflexota bacterium
GTTCGACCGTCTCACCGCGTGCTGTCAGGTCGATGGCATCGAGAGCGTTGTAAACATCCTGCGCGCTCTCCGGCCTCTCCGAGGGGTCTTTGGCGAGCATGCGCATGATGAGCGCTTCAAGCGGTCTCGGGCAGGTTCCGTTGTGCCACGTGGGCGCGACCGGCGGCGTGTTGATGTGCTGGCCGATGATGGCGATCTCATCGTCGCCCAGGAACGGCGGCCTGCCGGTGACCATCTCGTAGAGCATCGCCCCGAGCGAGTACAGGTCAGCCTTCGGCGTGATCTCGCCGCCAGTGGCCTGTTCCGGCGGCATGTAGGAGACCGTGCCGACCATCATCCCTTCACGTGTGAGACGGGAGCGGTCGGTCATGATTGCGAGTCCGAAGTCGCCGATCTTGGCCACGCCCTCAGACGTGAGCCAGACATTGCCGGGCTTCAAGTCACGGTGGACGATGCCGCGGTCGTGTGCGAACTGGAGTCCGGCACATACGGACTTTGCGATCTCGATGGTGCGCTCCAATGGGAGGCCTTCCCCACCCTCGCCCTCTCCGCCGGTGGCTTCCTCCAGCAATCCCTCCACGTCACCGCCTTCCAATAGCTCGGTGACCATGTAGGGCGAGTCGCCTTCAGTTCCCAGGTCAAACACGGTGACGATGTTTGGGTGCGTCCCGAGTCGCCCCATGGCCTGCGCTTCACGCGTGATGCGGGAGCGTGCGGTGTCGTCGAAACCCTCTGTCTTTATCAGGGCGAAAGCGACATCCCGGTCCAGCAGGGTGTCATGGGCAAGGTAGACGCGCTTTTTGCCGCCTTCTCCGAGGAATTTGCTGACCTGGTAGCGGTCATCGGCGAACGAGGTGGGGATCGGATCTCTTTGTCCTCCCTCACCCTTACCCGGAAGTGCAGGCTCCCGGCCCTTTCTCACCGGGAGAAGGGGAGTCCCGGCGAGCTCTCCGCCAGCTTCCCTCGCGGGCAGAGGGACCGGTCTGGAGCTGGCATCGTCGAGATTGTGCTCGGCCATCGCCAGGAACGATCTTGCGTCGTCGTTATCCGGATCCACAGCGAGGACCGATCCGGCCACCTCGCGCGCACGTGGCCAGTCCAGCGTCTCGACCGCCTCTTCCGCCTGGTCAAGAAGCCTCTCTATTCGCCGCCGCACCCTATCACTCGGCATAGTGCGCGATCATACAGCTACGGCGTAAAACGTGTCCGGGCGAGGCACGAGCGAACGGGAACGCTTGAGCGCGAAACGGCCCGGGCGTCACCGCCCGGGCCGTCTTCAAACATTTCCCCGATCGTCGTGACCGTCTAACCGGCCTTCGTCGAGACCGTCGCTCTACTTCAAGTTCATCACCCTGGATAGCGCAGCGGGCGTCACGCGTTCAACCGTAAGCGCTGCGCCACGAGCCGGCTTCACTTCGATCGAGAACCTGAGGTTCACGCTGATCAATGCGCCGGACTGGATTCCTCCCTGGGTGGTCATGTAAGACACGGCGTCGGCCCCACCCGCCTGGGCGTTGTCGTAGTTGAACATCCAGGCGGTAATCTGCGCCTTCTCATTCCCTTCCAGGACGTTGTCGCCATCGTTTGAGCCAAGGAACTTTATCGTCCACGGGATGTCCGGGAGAAAGTGGTTGCCGTCAACGTACGACAGGACCATGCTGTTCGTGGGAGATACGGTCATATCCGGGTCTATGGCGGTGTCATCGATGGTCGCGGGGGGCGTGAGGTCTATCGTGGCGCCGGACACTGCCGCAGCCACGTTGAAAGACACCTTGTATACCGTTTCAACGCCACCGAGCTGCTCGGCGAACGCCGTCACAGAACCCCTGGGAGCGAGAAGGTTGCGGGTGTCTTCCAACCCGGCAAACACCGTCTCTTTTGCCCGTTCAGATGCGAACACGCCTGAAGAGAGGACAGTGAAGGCAAACACGGAACCCATGATCACGAACGCGATCAAGATGATCGCGGTCTCGATACCGGTTATACCGCGCTGTCTATCGCGTCTGCGGGCCGACTCAGAGCCGATGCCCGACGGCGATTCGTACGCCGGATGTTCCAGGCCTGTTTTGGGGATCGCCAGCGGCATATTCCGCCATGCGAGAATTCCCCAGGCTCCAAGCCTGCCTTGCGCTCCCATCAGTTTCTCCGCCTTTGTGTTCTCCCGCGGCCGCCAAACCGCGCGCTAACGTTTAGAGGATGTCTCCTGCAGGTATAAGAGAACAGCCCTGACCCGTGGGTCCACGCCGCCCTCTACCTCAATGCCGAGGTCTGCATAAGTCCTCTCGATCAGACGCTCCAGCGACGAACGATCAATCCCCAGCTTTGTGGCGATCACCTCATCCGTGTAACCGGCGGCAAGCTTTTCAAGCGCCACCATCTGCTGCTGCGTCAATCGTTCAAGTACAGATCGCTTGCGGGGCCGCAAGTCCTCTGTGATCGCCGGGTCCATCGATACCAGGCCCCATGCGGAGCCCTCGATCGCCCGTATCAGAGAGTTCTTGTCGCGGATGTTCTGCTTGAGCATGTACGACCAGCCGGCCGCCCGTTTCTCGGGCAGGCTCGCCAGGTACTGCTTGTCACGGTGCATCGACAGGATGACGATGCCGACCGTCGGGTCCGCCGCCTTTATCTGGTGTGCGGCCTTGATGCCGTCCGGCTCGGAACCCAGCTCGATGTCCATCAACACAACGTCCGGCAACACTTCCTCAGCAAGCGTTATGGCGTCAGCGCCGTTGTCCACGGCGGCCACCACTTCAATGCTGCTATATGCCGAGAGAGTCGACGTGAGCAGCTCCCTGAAGAGGGGCTCATCCTCGACAACCATTACCCGCGTGACGCCCGGCTTGTGGCCGTCCACGGCACGGTCTTCTCTGCTTCCAGTGTTCAAGCTCATCGATGCTGTTCCACCAACGTCGTTCCGTTCATGTCCGCCACCGGGACCCATCAGGGAACCGGCGCCGGCCTCTAGATTTGAGACCGATTTTCAGCCCGTAGATTCATGCTGGTCTGCAACCGCCATTTACGCGAGTTACAGGCGGCTCGGATGCTGCCACGCGTCCGGCCTGCTGGCTGAGCCTCCGGGCTCATACGCAGTGAGCCAAAAGGCTCATGCCGATCCGCCAACGTAACCCGCCTAGATGATTCCACGTTGCTGCGCCTGTGCGACGGCGTGCGCACGGTTGCCCACGCCCAGCCGGTCAAATATCGCTCGAAGCTCGCGCTTCACGGTGGCCGGGCTCATAAATAGCTGGTCAGCGATCTCTTTTGTGGAGTCACCTTTGGCCACCATCCGCAGCACGTCCTTCTGCCTTGCGCTGAGGTCAAGCGGCCCACCACTTCCGCTGTCGCGGAGCCTGGAAACGAGTACCGTGCTCAACGATGGCGACAACGGCGCCCCGCCTGCGGCGGCGTCTCGAACGGCCCGGCTCAGCTCTTCCTGACCCGCCTTTTTCAGCAGATACCCAACGGCCCCGGCATCCAGGGCGTGGAGCAGGTGGTCCTCACCAAACGTGCTCAGCATCACCACCTTGAGGTGCGGGTGCCGGGCCAGCATCTGGCGCAGGGTATCTATGCCGTCTATCCCGGGCAGCATCATGTCGCACAGGACCACCTGCACGGCAGACAGCTCCGGGGCGTTGACAGCGTCCTCGCCGGAATCCGCTTCGCCGACGACCTGGATATCACCGTCCGCTTCGATAAGCCGGCGAGTGCCTTCACGTACGATCTCGTGGTCTTCCACGAGAAAAACACGGATCGGGCCGTCATCATCCGGGTCTGTCCCGGACGGTTCGGAGCCCGTATCCATGGCCGACATCCGTTCTTGAAGCATCACTTTCCTCCGTTGTACCCTGCCCGGCTTACCGGGCGTCCACAGACCGTCCCGCCTTCTGTTGGCGGACGATCATCGGTCTCTGGTTGGTCTTTCTTTCATTGACGTTTCGGGGCCTGACGCCCCCGGTAATCGTTCCCGGGCAATCGTTCCCCGGCAATCATCCGGGGGTCACCCCTGGCCATCCTGTCTGGACTCCATCCGGGCGATCTTTAAGCGCACGAACGGCTCCATGTGATCTCTGAGATCGTCCAGGTTGAACGGCTTCGAGAGCAACATGCTGTCGGTGCTCTCGATGAACTCCTTTGTGTCCGGTGATGCGATATCTCCGGTCATAAACAGAACCCTGGCCGCTATCTCAGGGCGCAGGCCCTTGATGCAGCGGTAGACCTCCGGCCCGCCCAGCCCGGGCATCTTCATATCCAGCAGGACGACATCAAAATCGTCCAGGTTGATCATGCGGAGGGCCTCCGCTCCGTCCCGCGCCACGTCCACCTGGTGGCCCGCCTCTTCCAGCGTCCGCTTCACCAGCTCTCCTACCGTGACCTCGTCATCAACTACAAGCACATGAAGCATCGTGTAGCGTGATCGTTGAGCGACCGCGGTGTCTTCCAGTACCGGGGGCTCTTCAACCGCCACTATCGGCAGCTCCACCACGAACGAAGCGCCCTTGCCGGGTCTGCTCTGGACCGTTATACGGCCATCGTGTTGTTCGATAATCCGCTGGCAAATGCTCAGGCCCAGGCCGGTGCCCTTGCCGGGCGGCTTGGTCGTGAAAAACGGGTCAAAGACCTTGCCCAGGACCTTCTTCGGGATGCCCGGTCCGTCGTCCGCAAAGCTGATGCGGATGCGGCCTCGCACGGCGGCGACCCCGACCGTGATCGTCCCCCTGCCCTGCGTCTCGGACAGCGCCTGTATGGCGTTGTTGAACAGGTTCAAAAACACCTGCTCGATAAGGTGGCCATCCGCCATCGTGAGGGGCACGTTTTCGTCCAGGTAGGTGACCGTCTCAACGTTGTTGACCCGGCACTCATACTCACGAAGCTCAAGCACCTTCCGAACCGAATCCACCGCGCTGAACGGTCGCATCTCGTGCTGGTAGCGCCGGGTAAACGACAGCAGGTTGTCTACGATCCGGCCCGCTCTTTTTGCTTCCGAGGCGATGGCCTCGATATCTCGTCGTAGGAGATCGTCCATCTCTTCACGGAGGACGAGTTGCGAGAAGCCAAGGACCGCGGTGAGCGGGTTGTTCAACTCATGCGCAACGCCGGCCGCCATCTCCCCCACCGAAATGAGACGGTTGTGCTCCATGAGCCGTTCCTGGCTCATCAACCGGCCGGTTACGTCCTCAAACGACAGCAGGACCGTATCAGTAGGTCCGGAGTCACCGGGACCGGTCAGCGCCGAGGCGGTGAGACGGAATATCCGGTCGTTGTCATCGTCATCGGCGCCGCCGCACATGGCCGGCTCGAACTCGATCCAGTTCGGCCCGCCCTGCCCGGAACAGACCCGATCAATAATGGAAGCGAGTTTCGAGTGGTCTATAACATCCGTGATGGACACACCTTCAGCCGTTGCCGGGAATAGTTCTGTCAGCGGCGCGTTGAACCGAAGTATGGTGTGGCTGGCGTCAACTGCGGCGTACGGTCCCGGTATGGCGGCTGCGATCTGCGTGTCCAGCGTGGATTGAGCCGGGGGTCCAGCGCCCTCGGCGTCAAACGCCAGAACGCGCGCGTCACCATCGCCCGGGTTCGCGGCGTTCGCCGCTGACCGGGCCCGGTCACTCTGCTCCTGTCGTTCCACGTCGTGGGCTTCGTTCGTCACCATTACCTCCCGAGCTTTGCCCGGATTTCGTCAAGCAGCATGGTGGCCTGGTCCAGCACCTCTTCCATCGTCAGGTCCTCAAGAAACTCGGAATAAATCCCGGCGGTTGAGGTGGATTCGCTTTGTTCGGCCTCAAAGATGTCCATGAGGTCAAGGTCGAGCACACCGTCCCCGCCGCTGTCCTCGTCGTCGTCGTCGTCATCATCGTCACTGTCCGCCTCACCGGCGGTTTCTTCGGTCGAGACCGCCTCGTCTTCGATCGCTGCGCCGTCAGCGTCTTCTCCAGACGCGGGCGTTTCCTCTGCACCGTCCGAAGGCGCCTCACCTACGGCGAGGTCCGCGATCGCGTCCTCCGCATCATCGTTCTTGTCTTTGTTTTTGGTGAACATCGCCATGGCGATTCCCCTCGGACCTCAGCCCGTTACTAGTTGTCGGTTACCGCCGCGAACACACCATCAGCGGCGCCCGGGATGATGACCATCAGCGTCCCGGAGACCAGTCCAAGCACCCCGAGGTTGAATGTGGTCCGCATCCAGTGACCGCCGGACGCAAAACTGATCGCAAAAGCGTTAGCGATGGTTAACGAGATCACCGTGGTCATGATCAGCAGGTTCAGAAATTCCATATTGGCCACGCCGAAACTGGACAGGCTGTTGGCCGCCGCCTCGATCTCGGGGCTGCGGGTAGAAAACTCGTAGGTCTGCTCGGGTGCGGAGTCGATCAGGATCTGACCGAAAAGCGACATCACGTTGATGATGAAAATGAGCAGACCCACCACAGCGCCGTGCAGCGGGAACACGAGAAACTGGAATGTGCTGGAGACGAGGGCGCGCTTCATCCGCAACGCCGTGATGGTGGCAGCGAAGTAGGCGGTGTTCTGCCCGACCTGGTCAGCGTCTCCGCCCACCCGGATAGCGTCCCAGAAGATGCGCACCGTACGGTCGATCATCTCGGAGCCCGTTTCCTGGACGAAACGTGTCCAGCACTTATCGGCGTCGATACGTGCGTTCATGCGGATCTGAAGCCGGACCAGGTACGGCTCAAGGCTTGCCATCGACCGCTTGTCTATGTGGTTTAGCGCCTCGGCAACGGTAGCGCTCATGGCGGACGTAACTCCCCCGAGCATGCGCATAGTCGTGCTGAGGTCGTTATCCCGCTTGCTGAGCTTCCGGGCGTCCCAGTTCATGATGAAACCGGGCGGGATCAGGCCCACTCCGAGGGCGATGAAGGCCCATCCAAGGCCAGCGCCAGCGATATAAAGGAGCCCGGCCGCCGATACGCCCAGCGGGACCGATATCTTGAACGTCCGCATCGCCAGTAACTGGTGCGCAGAACTCAGCCCGGCGGACCGGGCGAACGCTTCACGTGGGGCGGACGCTTTGATAACCCATGCGCCGAATCCAACCACCATCACCACTGCCAGGACCACCAAGATGAGGGTTGACGCGCCCATGTCGTAGATCATTGTGGACACGATCGTCACGACGACGATCAGGATGGCGGACACGGACAGCGCCACGTAAGC
>JADFQR010000064.1 GCA_022561735.1 Chloroflexota bacterium
GTATCCGGCCAGAAACGCCCGCCGAGTTTAGCCTGTTTGCTCGATAAGGTCAGGTTTTCGCGCGTTTATCAACATACCCGCGCGTTCGAGCGATTAAGACTCGGCCACGTTGGCCGTGACGAGAAGGTGCTCGCACCAGTCTTCCGTGTTGTTGATGAACTGGTGCTTCACCCTGGGCGGGATGTAGACGGCGTCGCCTTCCTTCACGTCAAACGTTTCACCATCCAGTTTCATCTGGCCGCTGCCGCGGATGAAGTAATACACCTGCTCCTGGTCCTCATGGCTGTGATAGTCGCCCGCCTGGCCGCCCTGCATGCGGTGAAGGGTGAACCCCGCCATCCCCTGCAACGGCGCTTCGTCGGATGTCTTGCCCGGCCAGCCGGCGCTTCTGAACATGGGCCAGATAATCGCGAAGTCATGCCCGATGTACGGGACGACGTCCTTCTAGTTCCGGCCAGTTCCGGATCACGGCCATTGCGAGCTCCTCACGCTCACGCGACTTGCCCCCTCATGCGGTAGACAAATGCGGGCGCCGGGCGAGAGTGTCGCGCTAACCGAACCGGCCGGTGATGTAGCCCTCTGTCCGGCTATCGTGCGGCGTGCTGAACAGCTCGCGCGTAGAGGCGTACTCGATGAGCGTTCCGTGCCGGTGTTCGTCGGTCCACATCTGCGCCGTGTAGTCGGACACCCTGCCCGCCTGTTGCATGTTGTGGGTGACGATTATTATCGTGTACCGATCTCGGAGCTCGCGGATCAGGTCTTCGATAGACAGCGTCGATATCGGGTCGAGCGCCGATGCGGGTTCGTCCATCAGGATTATCTCCGGCTCGATCGCAAGCGCCCGGGCGATGCAAAGGCGCTGCTGTTGCCCGCCGGAAAGCCCGAGGGCGTTGTGGTCCAACCGGTCCTTCACTTCGTCCCACAGAGCGGCCTGGCGCAAGGCACGTTCTACAACCTCGTCCAGGTTGCGTTTCAACCCGTTGATCTTCAAACCAAAAGCTACGTTGTCGAAGATGGACTTCGGGAACGGGTTAGGCCGCTGGAACACCATGCCGATGCGGAAACGTACCTCGGTGGGATCAACCTCCGGTGCGTACAGGTCCTGGCCGTCAAATATCACCTTGCCGTCTACACGCGCCCCGGGGATCAGCTCATTCATCCGGTTCAGCGAACGCAGAAGGGTGCTTTTGCCGCAGCCTGACGGGCCGATGATCGCCGTGACCTTGTTCCGTGGGAACTGCAGATCGGCGTCGTAAAGGGCTAACGTCTCGCCGTAATGCACGCGCAGGCCAACGGTCTCAAGTGCAACGTCAGCCGGGTCGAACCGCTCGACGTATCGCTCGCCTGCGTTCGTCGTGATGTCCCCGGCGCTCGTCGTGATATCAGGGCTTGATGAGGCCCGGGCCGGGTCGAACAACTGTGCCGTATCGGTGGTCCTGGTTCCGGACGTGTTTTCGGTGGTCACAACTTAATACCTCTGCTGGTAGCGGTTGCGGATCCAGATGGCGATGGAGTTCATCGACAACAGGACAGCGAGTAGAACGATGATCCCGGCGGATGCCACCGCCTGGAAGCCGGGTTGCGGCAGTGACACCCAGTTGAATATCTGTACCGGTAGCACGGTGAAACGGTCGCCCGGTGAAGTTGGGATGAACGTGAGGAATACAAGTGAGCTGATCATCAGCATCGGGGCGGCCTCGCCGACAGCGCGCGAAAGCGCCAGGATGATGCCGCTCATGATTCCCGGGATGGCCAGCGGCAACACCACCGTCTTGACCACCTGCCACCGGTTGGCGCCGAGCGCGAACGCGGCGTCACGGAACTCTCCCGGAACCGCCTTGAGGGCCTCCTGGGACACGATGATGACTATCGGCAGCACCAGCAGCGTCATCGTGAGCGAGCCCGCAAGAATGGACCTGTTTAGAGCGAACGCCTGGACGAACAACGCCAGGCCAAGGATTCCGTAGATGATCGAGGGTACGCCGGCGAGGTTCGCTATGTTGAGCTGCACAAGCCTGGTGAGCCAGTTATCCGGTGCGAACTCCTCCAGGTAGATCGCCGTTCCAACGCCTATGGGGATGGCGAAAGCGGCCGTGCCAAGGGTTATCCAGATCGTCCCGAAAAGCGCTGCCCTGATCCCGGACTCCCCGGGATGCCGGGACGGGTAACTGTTGATGAAATTGAAGTCGAGCGCACCCAGTCCATCCGTGAGGACATCAATGACCAGCGCCGCCAGCGCCAGGACGCCGATGGCGACCGATGCGAAGAACAGCACGAAGAAGAGTCTGTCCCGCCACAGGCGCCAGCTGGACCGGGTTGTCACCACGCCCGATGGCGGAGTCGGCCCGGGGTCACGCCCGGGGTCACGAGAGCGGGTGGCAACGGCGGGGATCTGTCCCGTTCCCGTGCCGGTTCCCGGCGGAGGTTGTTGCCGTTCCATCAATACCTCTCCGTGTATCGGCGGACGACCCATCGCCCGAAGATGTTCATCGCCAGCGTCATGAGGAACAACAGGAACGCGACGGCGAAGATGGTCTTGAAGACGAGCGTTCCCTGCGGCGTTTCACCGAGCGATACCTGCACGATGTAGGCCGTCATCGTCTGGATGCTCTCAAGGGGGTTGATGGTGAGATTTGGCGTGGCGCCGGCAGCGATGGTGACGATCAGCGTCTCACCTATGGCCCGGGACAGGGCCAGGATGAATGACGCCACGATGCCGGGCAGGGCCGCCGGGACCACGACCTTTGTGGCGACCTCAAACCTCGTGGCTCCAAGCGCATACGCTGCGTCGCGCAACTCACGGGGCACGGCCACCATGGCGTCTTCGCTCAAGGTTGACACCATCGGCATGATCATCAACCCCATCACGATGCCCGCGCTCAGGACGTTGAAGATGACCGGGATGGGCAGGATGGACTGGAGAATCGGCGTTACGAAGGACAGCGCGAAAAATCCGTAAACCACCGTCGGGATGCCGGCCAGCACTTCCAGGACCGGCTTGAGGATGCGCCGCACGCGGTCAGGGGCGTACTCCGACAGGTAGATCGCAGCGCCCAGTCCCAGGCTGAGTGCGACGATTCCGGCGATTCCGGCGGCGAGCAGCGTTCCGGCGACGAGCGGGAGAACGCCAAACGACTGAGGCTCGAACAGGGGAGCCCACTTGGTCCCGGTGACAAATTCCCAGACCGATACAATCTGAAAGAACCCGTAAGTCTCTTTCAGCAGGGTGAAGATGATGCCGATCGTCGTCAGAACGGAAACGAGGGCGGCCGCCTTGAGTATCCACACGACGATCGACTGCTCGGCGCGTATCCAGCGCCTTGCCTGACGACGTATCTCCAGGGTCGTGACGGAGCCCGGAGCGCCCGGGGGGTCCGGGCCGGCCCTGCCGCCCGCCTGGTTCAGTGACGCCATGACTGGTCCTTCATCTGGCCGTCCGTCCCACTGCATCGACCACGGCCCGGCCATCGTCGTACAGGGCTTCTGGTAACGGGACGTATCCAACTTCCTGTACCAGCGCGGTGGCGTTGTCCAGGTAGAAGTTCACAAACTCCACCACCTCGACGCGCTGGAGGGAAGCCACGTTAACGTAAATGAACATCGGCCGGGACAATGGTGAGTAACTGCCGTCATTTATCGTTTGCGGAGACGGATAAATACAGCCGGAACCTGAGTCAACGGCGATCAATTTCAACCGGTCCGGGCTTGACGAGTAGAACGCGAACCCGAAGTAACCGAGGGCGTTCTTGTCACCCGCGACGCCCCGGATCAACACATTGTCGTCCGCGCTTGCACTGTAGTCTGAACGGCTGGCGTCCTCTTTACCGACGATCGCCAGTGTGAAGTAGTCGAACGTGCCGGAGTCTGTATCCGGGCCATACAGGCGAAATTTCCGGTCGGGGAAGCCGTCGCGTACTTCGCTCCACCTGTCCACCTGGCTCCCCGGCTCCCAGATTGACCGCAACTCGGCGGTGGTCAGGCACTCCAGGAAGCGGTTGGCAGGATTGGCCACCAACGAGAGACCGTCAAATCCCACCGCGATCTCGATGAACTCGACCCCGTTTTCAGCGGCCGTTTCGATCTCGATCGCCTTGATGGAGCGCGAGGCATTGGAGATGTCGGTCTCGCCGACTACGAACCGCTTGAAGCCGCCTCCGGTTCCCGACACGCCGACCGGCACCCGCACGTTCGGGTGAACCTTGCGGAACTCCTCGGCCACAGCCTGGGAGATCGGGAACACGGTGCTGGACCCGTCGATTTCGATGGTCCCCGTCAACGTGGAATCCGTTGCCAGGAGTCCCGCGTCGGGCTCGTGCATACCCAGTGCGACGACCCCGGCGACAACGGTGATCCCAAGTACAAGCGCCACGTAACGCGTTCGCAAGCTTTACCGTCTCCATGGCCGACAGCCCCGCGGTCGACAGATTTTCGTCTGGCGGCTCGATGCGCTGTGTCCGCGCGACGCATCGATGGGAATCATGTCCCGGGGATTCGCGTAGCGGTTTATCGGCAAGCACCGGTCTCGTTAAACGACGGTTAAACGAGACCGATGATCGGCCGCGGGTCCGGGTCGTTCAGGGGTCAGGGTCCCCGGGGTTCGACACCAGGAAAAGGGGCAAAGTCGTCGGATTTCGTTAATCGGTAGACACTGGATCCTGGTCGGGCTCGAGGGACTGCTCGAGAGGGAACGTGACCGTGAACGTGGACCCTCGTCCCGGGGCGCTCTGGACGCTAACTTCCGCGCCGTGCGCCTGCGCTATGTGCTTCACGATCGCAAGGCCGATCCCGGTTCCGCCGTCGGCTCGGGAAGCATCAACTTTGTAGAAACGTTCAAAAACGTGCGGGATGTACTCGACCTCGATGCCCCGGCCGGTGTCGGTGACCGAAAGCCTCGTGCCTTCCGAAGTCCGCTCGATCACCACGCTTACCTCGTCGCCCTCGTTGGAGGCGTGGACGGCATTGGACACCAGATTGCTCACCACCTGGCTGATCATCACGCGGTCTGCGGTTACCGCAGGCAGGCTCTCCGGCGAAACGGAAGTGAGCTTGACGCCCGCCCTCTCCGCGATGGGGCGGATACGGTCCAGCTCTTCGATGACGATATCCGGCAGGCTTATCGGCGCGAGGTGCATCGGCGCCTGTCCCGTTTCCAGGCGGGACAACTCGAGCATGTCGGAGATCATCACCTCCATCCGGCGAACGTTGTCGTCGATGTGGTCGAGGAACCCGGATGCCGCCTCGGGATCGTTCAGCGCTCCCAGTTGCAGGGTTTCTGCGGATGCTCGTATCGCCGCCAGCGGAGTGCGCAACTCATGTGATGCGTTTGATACGAACTCTGAGCGCGTCACGTCCACCCGGCGCAGTTCTGTTAGGTCGTTGAGGAGAACAAGCGCACGGCTCCTGTCGCGCACCGGTTCATCGCCGGAGGATTCGCTGGTCAGCGGGATGGCCACAACGTTGAGGAATCTCCGCGAGCCGAGAAGTTCCACCTGGCCCTGGGTAAGTTTGCGTTCCGTTGCACATACGGTGATGACGCGGAGCACTTCATGATCCCGGTTCAGTGTCACCATGCGATCGCCCGGTCGGAACTCCGGTGGGGCGTCGAGCATTGTCAGCGCCGCCGGGTTCGCCAGCTCAACGATCCCGTCTTCATCCACGACAAGGACGCCGTCCGTCATCGTGTTGAGGATCGAAGAAAGCCGGATACGCTCCGAGCCCTCGAATTCAAGGGCCACCCGGAGCCTGGCGATCAACTCGTTGAGGGTGGCCGATGCTTCCGCGACTTCCGGCGGGCCGCCCACGCGCGCCCGCGCCGTGTAGTCGCCATCGACGGCGCGTCGGCCGACGGCTGCCAGCCGTGCGACGCCACCGGCGAGCCGCCCGGCCATGATCCATGACGAGACAAGGCCCAGCAGAGACACAGTTACGACCACGGTGATTACCGGGGTGGCGTCTCCAGAGGCGCCGCTCGCCGTCAGGCCGACAAGCGCGCTAGCGGCCGCCGTAAGCCCGGATGCCGCCAGCGTAAAGCGCGCCTTCAGGCTGAGTTTCTTCATTACGTTCCCGGCGTACCGGGCGGGATGCCGGAAATCATGGCTCGAACCTGTAGCCAACGCCGCGGGTGGTCACCAGACGGGTAGGGTGCGACGGCTCTCGCTCGATCTTCATCCTCAGCCACCGGATGTGGACGTCCACCGTCCGGGAGTCACCCAGGTAGTCGTATCCCCAGACGTCGGTGAGCAACGCATCCCGGGTGAACGGATGGCTCGGATGGGACGCCAGGTAGGCCAGTAGATCGAACTCGCGATGCCGCAACTCTACAAGTTGCCCGTCGACGGTAACCTGGCGCCTGCCCAGGTCTATCGTGAGGCCGTCGAACTCCAGGATCTCGTCGTCATCCCGGTGGGCCACCTCGGCGCGATCCATCTCGACCCGTCGCAAATTTGAGGCTACGCGTGCAAGCAGTTCGCGCATGCTGAACGGTTTCGTGATGTAGTCGTCAGCGCCCACCTCAAGCCCGACGACGCGATCAAGTTCCGTGTCCCGTGCGGTGAGCATGATGATCGGCACGACGGACCCACCCTGGCGTAATGCGCGACAAATATCGAGCCCGCTCATCCCGGGCAACATCAGGTCAAGAATGACGAGGTCAGCTTTGGACTCACGGACGAGTTCAAGCCCTTCCGATCCGTCTTCCGCTGTGCCGACGTCATACCCCTCCGACACCAGGTTGTACCGGAGAGCCTCGCGTAACGCGGGATCGTCCTCGATGATCACGATTCTGCGATTGGGTGAAGTCATGCCTGCACTGCTGAAATCTGCGGTCCCGGTCCGCTGTCCGGTTCCCGGCCGGTAGCCAGATCATCGCATAGCGGCGCTCCCGGCTTAACGCTACGGGGCAGGTCGATTATGCGTAAATCGCATCTTCCTTGAACGGATACAGAGGCCGCCTGCGATGCGGGTAGCCAAATGGACGCCAGGTTTGCCGAAGCCGTTCCCGGTGAATTGACGAGGATTATTTCTGCGGCGATCGGCTTGTGCGCCGGACACGGTGACGTCACCCCGTTTGCCACGATGATCTTGCACTCTTCCGCCCGGACTG